>JAJXVZ010000017.1:0-2704 GCA_021781865.1 bacterium
TTCCAAGACGTTGGCCCTCTTAGACAGTATCAACAAGAGTAGCTTGCCCATCGAAACCAAGACTGAAGTTATATCCGACCCTGAACATGCCCGAAGAATCAAAGATGAGCTCTTAAAGGAGTCGATTCTCGCCAAAATTCAGATACGGCAGACAGGAAGCGGCATACTTTATCCGCATCTTTTAGTTTATCGCGATGACCTGTTATCGACTTTCTATCCTCGCAGACGGAAGGGAGAAGCAGATATTGAGATCGACGAATTTCTCAATACGGTTCTCACACAAAATAGACGCGATGATTTGGTTGTTTCTTTTTATACCACAGGAAGGTCTGAAGATGGGCTTCTATACAAATGATCCTCAAGGTGCGAGCGTGTTCGGCGGCATCGCCAAGGTGGCTAAAACCATGCTCATGAATATTAATCGTGGATTCCGTCGACATTCGTGCTTACCGCAAGTCAGCGAAGCCAGGGACTGATGTTGTATCGGGGGTCAGGCGCGCAAAATCTTTCCCCTTGAAATAAGGATTAGCTCAAGGCCGTGTGGCCGAGAGCGACTTCCTACGCGGCGGGTATATATTTCTTCTTGAGATAGACATACAGATAGCCAACCGCGATAAGTAGTAAACCAGCAAGGACCAAAGAAACTGGCCATCCTAACCCGCTTGTGAAATACTCTCCAGTAATTTTTAGTATATAGAACATAAGAAAGAGAGTGCCGAATGTGAGGAAAGATTTACTTTTAAGGTTGACACTCACAAACAGCGTTCCGAGCACGAGAATTGGGAAAATCAATTCCCAAAAATAATCTTGATTCGGCGAATATCCACCAAGAGAAAATGCTGCCCCCAATAATCCCAAGATGCCAAACCCATAAAGAAAACCTGACATTGAAACTCGAACTCCTTTGGCGAAAGCGTGACCAATAAGTACGTAACTTAGCCCAATGAGTAGGATCCGATAGGCGTAAAAATGCCAATCGAAAAGTGGATTATTTCCGACAAGATAATTTGTGAATGCAAAAAAGAACCATGTTCCGAAGAGGATACTAAACAGGGTAAAAATATCCTTGCGAAATGCGACGTAGGAAAGTAGAAATGCACCGAGACATATCCCAGAAATCAGGCTCGCTACTAAAGCACTACCCATATCCAAGTTCATATTACTGAAGACGACGTACAACCCCATAGGCAATACCAACGCGGAAATCAGGTAGAAGGCCGAGCCAACGCCCTCGAACTTCTTATCTCTGCTGAATAATATGCCAATAACGTATGCGGCTATAGAAGCCCCTAACGTTGCAAGAACCCTCGTAAAGAAATCAAGCGTTGACCAATTCTGCCAAACAAGAATTTCTATACCAAGAAAAACAATCGCCCCACCGATGTAATAGAGAATTTCGGCGGCACCTATTTTTTTTACCAAAACCATATCGCCGCTCGACCCTAACCCTGCGTCGTAGGCATTCAGCAGCTCTTCCCGCGTAAGAATTTTCTGGGAAGCTAAACTGTTTATATATTGTTCTACCTGTTGCTTATCCATAATTAGTTTTTTTATCCAATCGGGGTAAGTCAGGTCGTAAGAATCTCCTACCGCTTGGACGTTGATACTTTTGTCTATATTGTGACCCTTGAGATGCCATCCATTATTGTAATTGGTAGAGCCGAAAAAGAAAGGGGAATATCCCCTTCCTCCATAGCTTCCAGAGACAACCTTGAATCCATTTGGCGATTGGGTATCTGAATCAAGATTAAGATTCTGGGCATCCACGAATAAAATCTCATGGTTTTGGTTTTTGCGACATTATATACAAAAAGTCACGGCTGGACTGTAGAATAATAATTTGCTAGGTACTTTACATCGTTTTGAATCAATTTGCTGCTGACTACAGAAAATCTGGAAGAAGAGTTCTCAGCACAGAGACAGAGAGAGTCTCACCATCTTCAATCATGCAAAGAATGTAATCCCCGGCATTACTCTCCTCGAGAAATCAGCGACACCGAGAATCCACGCGGTTAGTTGATCCCACCCGATGGCCCACTTTGGTTGGCGTAGTTTCGTTTAATCATTGCGTGCCGCGGTTTAAAGCCGGCTCCTGTGTAGAAGCCGGCTAATTCTTTGTCGCACACGAGATCGATCACATAAAGATGATTGAGCTGTTCAAGCATCTTACTGATGAGCGTGTGGCCAACACCATTGTGCTTATAGGTCTTCTCGACTTCGAGAAAGGGTATGTACGCCGCAAGGACGCCGTCGGAGAGTGCGGTTATATACCCGGCGAGTTTCTTTTTTTGTATCGATCGCCAACACGATGTAATCCGCATTTTCAATACTTCTTCGTAATATATTCTCGTTCGGCTTGTCTGGCCAATCCTCGAAAAATCCTGTTACCTTAAGGTCGGCAAGATCAACTTTGTTAGTAGAATAAGTTATGTCCATGATTGGATTATACGTTTTCTAGTCGTATGGAGGAAGAATTAGAATGTGCTACTTTGCTTGTTATGGACGTCCAACTGGGGATTATCTACAAGCTAAAAAATAAAGACATATATTTCCCCCGATCTTCACGTCGACTTCGACGATGAAGTTCATGCGATACTCGTTAGCAAGGTGTTCTTGCATCAAGCAGTCATGTTCTCAAGTGATGAATGGATTAAGAACAGCTAATTACTTTTTCTTGCGATTTTTTCTGCCTGATCCGCTTCGA
>JAJXVZ010000017.1:2804-11030 GCA_021781865.1 bacterium
GATGAAGTTCATGCGATACTCGTTAGCAAGGTGTTCTTGCATCAAGCAGTCATGTTCTCAAGTGATGAATGGATTAAGAACAGCTAATTACTTTTTCTTGCGATTTTTTCTGCCTGATCCGCTTCGACAGGTTTTGAGAAGAGAACATACTGATTGTCTGCTTCACGTCCAGCACGAATCATGAAAAATCTCATAATCCGACTTCACAAAGAGCTTCCTACAAAAGATCTTCGGCGTCTGGTCCTCGTTCGAGGACTTCGGAGTTTCGTGCAGGGATATACCCTGGTAGTTTTCGTCATATATCTCGCGCAGATCGGTTTCTCGCCATGGCTCATCGGTCTTACGCTTGGCATCGGCAGCGCCGTGAGCGCACTGCTTACGCTCATGACTGGCATCGCGAGCGACCGGTACGGTAGAAAGCCGTTCCTACTCGCCTATTCCGTTCTTCTTGCGCTATCAGGGATTATTTTCAGTATCACCTCGGTTCCTTTCATACTCATTGCCGTGAGCGCGCTCGGCGGGATCGGACGAGGCGGGGGAGCGGGTGGCCAGGCGGGACCGTTCGCCCCCGCAGAAGTGGCGCTCCTCTCCGAAAAAACAGCACTTAATAATCGGAACATGGTGTTCAGTATCAATAATGCGGTCGGGACGCTCATGATGGCGCTCGGCACACTACTTGCTGGCCTGCCAGAAACGATACGAAGCGTTTACGGTTTACCCATTATGACGTCCTACCAGCCGCTATTTCTCGGGGTTACCATAGTGGGGGTCGTCACATTTCTCATTCTGTGGCCGATCAAGGAATCTATCGACAAGTCCGCAACGGAAGATCATTCTTCCGAAAAAAGATTAGTGAGCAGGAAAGAAAGCATCCGCATAATCTGGAAGATCTCTATAGCTGGAATGGTTAACGGTCTCGGGATAGGTTTCATTGGTGGAATTCTCCCGTATCTTCTTTATCTGCGATTCAATGCGTCGCCGGGAGTGATTGGACCAGTTATCGGAGCAAGCTCGGTGCTCGCGTCTTTCTCGTCGCTTTTAATGGCGCGCCTGGCGAAGCGTTTTGGCGACATAAAAGTCATCACAGCTTCGCGGGTGTTTGGCGTTGTTTGTACCGCGCTCATCCCCGTTATGCCAAGTTTCAGCCTAGCCGCTGTTTTCGTGATTCTACGAATGGCCGGCGCAATGGGGGCTATGCCTATCAGGCAGTCGTACACTATGGGTATAGTCGACACAGATCTCCGCGGGACGATTGCCGGCATATCAGGCGTAGCAAGGCGACTCCCTTCGGCGATATCACCAGCAATTTCCGGACTTTGGATAGGCATGGGTGAACTTGAGCTACCATTCTTTGCAAGTGCATCCTTCGCGGCTATAAATGCTGTGCTCTATTTCTACTGGTTCCGCCACGTGAGGCCTAGAGAGGCGATATTGGTAGGGGAAGAAGTGTAGACGTTCTACATCTAGGGTTGTAACAAAATAGAAGACAGTCTCAAAACACACCACAGAAAAGGCAGGAAACGGCAGAAACCAAGAATGTAATGCTATCTACAAGAATTTGTGCATAAACCCGCACCCCATGTGTGAGAACCGCATCGGGTGCGCTGACTTCACGCACATTATTGTTTCAAGGACGATTCGTGTATATCACCACTGCGCCATTGATCTTCATATCAAGAAGATCGCTAGTTCACCAGTTTTTGAGAAATTCTAAGCCATTACATAAAGTTCAATTCGATTTTACAGATTCTTTCGAAATTTGTGTTACAGGCGGCTGCCATATACAATTCAAATAATAAGGAATATATGCTGAAAATGGTTCCCCCCAGGGTAGTATACTGGTAAAGCTAATGTCTGTTAGCTTCATCACACACATCATTCTCCAGTATCGATATTGGATACTTATCCCGCTCTCTTTTGTAGAGGGTCCGATTGTCGCGTTCATTGCCGGCACGCTAGCATCATTCGGGTACTTTAATATGTATTTTCTCGCGATATTGTTTTTCGTACGCGACGTCGGGCTTGATGGTGTGTATTACTCCATAGGTTATTTCGGTGGTCGCACTACCTTTGCTGGACGCATGCTCACCAAAATTGGCGTGACCCCGGATCACCTGGAGAAGGTACGTCTTCTTTGGGCAAGACGTCCGGGAATAACCATGCTTATTGGAAAACTTTCTTATGGCATCGCGTCTGCTTTTATCATTGTTGCGGGAATGATCAAAATGCCGTTGCGTTTATTTTTTGCCTATGGTGCAATCGTGGCGGTTCTGCAATACGGTACGCTCCTGTTTGCCGGATACTTTTTAGGCGCTTCGATTGGCGGAAATGTTGTACGCATTATCAATAATGTGCAATATGTAATCGCTGTCGTTGCCGTTGTTATCTCGGCCTATTACATCTTAAGTTGGTCCATGCGCAAGAAATTTCTTAAAGCAGATAAAGAAATTGAAGAGTTGCCGACAACTCAGGAAAAATAATCATGAAAAAAATATTACTGGTGACAGACGCATGGGCCCCCCAGGTCAATGGGGTAGTGCGCGTGTTGAACGCACTTCTCCCCATATTAAAAGCGCGTGGTTATGAAATTACCGTTATTGAACCAGGACAATTCAAGACGATGCCATTGCCGCTGTATCCAGAAATTCGCCTCGCGCTCTTTCCTCGTCGTCGCATTAGAGAAATTCTTTATAACCTGCATCCAGACGTTGTATGTCTTGTTACCGAAGGACCGCTCGGGTGGGCAGCGCGCTCGGTATGTCGTGAGCGAGGGGTACCATTTGTAACATGGTATCACAGTCATTTCCAACTGTACGTCGACGTGCGTTGGCGTGGTCTTTTGCGCCCAGTTTACAGGTTTATACGTCGATTCCATGCTGCTGCGAGCTGCACTATGGTATCAACCGAAAGCCTGAAGAAGGAACTTGAGTTAGCAGGTTTTAAAAACCTGGTCATCATGCCGCTGGGTGTAGACACAAAACTCTTTACGCGCAATACCGCAGCATCTTTACCGTTTCTGCCGAAGCCAATTTTCGTTTATTTTAGTCGTCTCGCGCCAGAAAAGAGCCCAGAGGAATTTCTCAATCTGGATCTTCCTGGAACAAAGCTCGTGATAGGGGATGGCCCCCTGCGAAAAAAATTGGAAAAGAAATATGGCAAGAAAAATAAGTTTGTCGGATATAAGCATGGACAAGAACTTGTCGATTGGCTCTCATTCGCCGATGTATTTGTCTTTCCATCACGTACTGAGACATTTGGGCTGGTCGTTCTCGAGGCGCTTGCATGTGGCATACCGGTCGCGGCGCATGATGTCATGGGTCCGAGAGACATCATCACCCCTGGTGAAGATGGTTATGTGAGTAATGATCTACGAGACGCAGCACTAAAATGTCTCGCTCTCACGCATGATGTATGTCGTGCAAAAGCGCTCCGCTATTCTTGGGAGCATTCAGCGGATGCGTTTATTGAAAATTTAATGTTTATTACTTATCCGTATAAGTAAGTGAAAATAGACCAGATACTACGTGACATCAATCCACCATTACGGGTGATTTGACGCACGATCATAAACGTGATACATTATAGACTGACTCTTGAATCTTCCCGAACCGGCCAATTAGGACACCTTGTCTGTTCTAATAACTGAACCTCGGCCACAGTTCGGTATCGCACTTATCTAATCTAAGGAGGTGAATATGAAAGACTTCAGATATGATTGGGCAGATGGGCTGAAAAGATTTTTCATTGCTTTTGGGTGGTGGTTATTGCTGGTGATAATCATCGCGGCAACCGTCTCAATCGCCAGATATTTGCCTTGCGTCTAAGGCCTCCTTCTCAAGTTTAATTCAACTCCCTCAAGAAATGGGAGTTGTTTTTTATCGTACGACCGCCCACTCTTTATAGGCGGTGCGATTGCGGACAAGGACGGAGAATCCCTGTCGCGCCCACATCCAATAAAGCCTCAGCCAGCCCGTCTTGTGCGCACGGCGGCATGAATGGCGCACCGAGAGATGCCAATACGAGAGCGTCCTGCCGATTTTGCCGAGCCGGTTAAACATGTCGGTATCTTCGCCGCCGGCGAGATCTTCACGGTATCCACTCGCGTCTTCGAACACACTACGGCGAATCATCTGAAACTCCCCGGAAGCATTGCCGTAGGAGAAAAGGTTGTTCGAGATAACGTACCAGAAATTTAAAGGTGCGCAGAATAAAGCATCCTTGAGTGAATGATTTTCGATCCATGGCTTGAGTGGTACTGTCATGGCGACGAGGGTCGGTTTCCGCTCGAAGACGGACAGCATCTCCTTAAAAAACGCGTCCGGTTCGGGGATGATGACATCCGCATCGATAAAAACAAGATATTCACCTTTTGCGAGGGCGGCGCCAGCATTCTTCGCCTCGCCGAAGGTCTGTCGGCGCGGCTTGTCCCAGATGACTATTTTGTTGGTATAGCGGCGAGCGATAGCAAGCGTCGCGTCGGTACTGCCGCCGTCGGTGAATATTATTTCGTGCGACAATTGGAGAGCGCTTAGATTTTTAAGTGTGCCTTCCAGAAATCCATCTTCTTCCAAGGTGGGAATTATTATTGAAATGATTGGCGATATAGGGCTCATGTATTAATGTTTCTTGATCCAAAGATAAATGTCCTCGAGTGCCTTTACGCCGTCTCCAGCAGCGATGTTATTTTGATGGTACAGTTCATCTGTGCAGTCGCCAGCAGCCCATATGCCCTCAACGCTCGTACGTTGATTGCGCGGATCAATCTTTATACGCCTTATCGCGTCAAGCTCTATTAATCCGTCTAGGAATTCTGTGTTTGGGATAACACCCGCTTCGACAAAAACGCCAGAAACAGCAAGTTCTTTCATTTCTCCAGAAATCTTATCTTCATATCTCAAACCAGACACGAATTGTTCACCCATGATTTCGGTCGGTTCGGCATGTGTGATAACGCGCATGTTCTCGTGCGCAGAGGCCTTTTCAACGGTGATCGGATCGGCTTTAAATTCTTTATGTCGATGTATAAGCGTAACGGATTTCGCATATGCGAGGAGTTGTAATGCCGTCTCAAAGCCCGCATTACCTCCGCCGATTACCGCGACATCCATATTCGCGAATAACGGACCATCACAGGAGGCGCAATAAGTAACGCCTTTATTTTCAAACTTTTTTGCGCCCGGCACGTCCAATTTACGTCGTCCAGCACCCGATGCTACAAGTACCGACCTCGCTACGAATTTTTTCCCCGTTTTCGTTTGGACCGTGAATGTTCCATTCGCGTTTTTTATAAGTGACATGACGTGTTCGCCTAGGACGAGTTCCACAACATCACTCTTTTCTGCGGCGAGATGCATTCGAAATGATTTCGCAAGATCCATTCCGGTAATTTTTTCCGTTCCTATCCAATTTTTGATACTTTCAGATACGGTTGATTGGCCACCGATATCTTCCGTGATAAGAACAGTTTGCAGACGCTTACGCGCTGCGTATATACTCGCAGCAACACCAGCAGGTCCGCCGCCTATGATGACGAGATCGTGCATAGGCATCTATACTATCACTTTTTATTTTTTATGTCTGCGCAAGAATGCTGGAATCGCACCCCACGCTTCATCGTCCCCTGGAGTCATGGGAGTTTCTTCACGTTTATGGGGTACCGCAGTCACGATTGGCTCTTCTTTCTCAATAGAGAGAAATTTCTCAATAAGAATGGGCGCCTCTTCTTTCTTTTTTTGTTCATGTTTTTCGGGAACCTTTTCATCCGTCTTCTCGTCGCGTCTCAGAATTTCATGATAAATACGTCCACGCTCCTCGGCACGTCCTTCGCTCGGTAACGCAAAAAGAGATCGCTCGGTTCCCACATGCGGAGTCTGAACTGATCCTTCTGGGAAACCAGTCGCTATGACAATAATACGAACCTGACCCTTCTTGAGTTTCTCATCACGCATGATGCCAAAGATGATCCTCGCATCTTTATCGACAGACTCATTTATAACTTTTGCTGCTTCCTGCACTTCCATGATGCCAAGATCATCTGCACCTGCTATCACAAAAAGAATGCCTTTTGCGCCACCAATAGAAACATCGAGGAGTGCAGAATTTACAGCCTGATTAGCTGCTTCTTTTGCACGATCATCGCCTTCAGCGATACCGATGCCCATGAGTGCAGGACCAGCACCCTCCATAATCGCCTTAATGTCGTTGAAGTCAGTATTAATGTCACCTGGCGTTGTGATTATATCGGAAACACCCTCAACTGCTTGACGCAAAATTTCATCGCACATGGCAAAGGCGTTCTTTGCCGAGGTATTTTTTTCAACAATTGAAAGCAGCTTGTCATTCGGAATCACAATGAATGCATCTACTTCTTTTTTGAGATCAGCAAGACCGCGATCAGCAATTTCTTTGCGCTGTGCCCCCTCAAAAGAAAATGGCTTTGTCACAACGGCGATAACAAGTGCACCAATTTCTTTCGCGATCTTAGCGACGGTTGGAGCCGCGCCAGTACCAGTGCCGCCCCCCATGCCGCAGGTGATAAAAACCATATCGCTTCCTGTAAGTGCTTCCTGGATTTCCTGCCGAGTTTCTTCTGCGGCACGTTTGCCGAGCTCGGGATTCATCCCAGTGCCAAGTCCACGAGTGAGATTTTTCCCTATATGAATTTTGCGTTTCGCAAGTGATCGGTGAAGGTCCTGCGCATCAGAGTTAACGGCGATAAATTCAACACCATGTACCTTCGACGTAATCATATGATTGATCGCGTTCTTACCCGAACCACCGACACCAACTACACGAATTCGTGCGAACGTCTCAACCTCTGGTTCAATGCGCTTTGACATATTTTGTAAATTTAAATAAGTACGTTCTTGCAATCATAACAGAACCGCAAAGGATGCAAATATTGACAGCTTTTAATAAACGGCTTGTTATTTACGGCAAAAATTGTTGGAAAAATTTTTTGAAGGAAACGGTTAGGTTTTTCTTCGGCACGTTTGTGTCACCAGTAAGTCCCCAGAATGCAAGGCCGTATGCAACCGCCCATGTTGCGTCGCGAATTTTTGTATCTGCGGAGATGCGAAGTTCAGCAAGACGCGCGGGAAGCTTCAAAGACCCTTTCGCAATATCACTAATGGAACCAGTACCCGCGCCTCCACCCGAAATGATGATGCCGGCGGGTAGTGGACCGCGCCGTCCGAGTGATTTGAGATGCTTTTCGATTAGTGAAAACATTGCGACGAGGCGGTTCTGAATAAAGTCGTCAACCTTCTTGCGTGGATACATTTGCCCTGTGAGTTTCCCGAGTTTTACACGCTCAGCTTCTTCGAGTGATATACGCAATCCCAAGGCTATGTCGTCGGTGATGCTACTTGAGCCCATTGGGAATACTTTTACGGATATAGGAATTCCTTCGTCATAGACGACAATCGATGCGGTTTCTGAGCCTATATTCGCGAGCACGCAACCCTTCATTTTTTGATCGCCTTCAAGAAGGACATAGGAACCTGCAAGTGGGGAAGCCATTCGATCGATAATCTCGATATCTACATCCTCAACTGCCCCTGCAAGCGCCTCCTCGTGCTGAGAAAGACAGGTAACAAAAAGATAATCAACCTCGAGACGAACGCCTTTCATGCCGAGTGGGTCACCAAGCACCTTAGCGCCATCAATACGATATTCGGTTGGTATGCTGTGGAGTACACGCCGATTAAGGAATCCAGGCGCCGCCGCCTCGCGAGCAGTTTTCCCAGCCTTCTCAAGATCGAGCATTGTTATTTCTTGATCGGCGCGCGAGATGATAGCGAAACCAGTTGCGCGTGCCTCATCGAGTGAAATACCGCCAATGGCAAGGAAGCCGGCATGGATCGGTACATGGGCAATGGATTCCACTTGGCGTTTTGCTTCTCGAATGCTCGCAGAGACCTCTTCCTTGTTGATGATATAGCCATGACGGAGACCTTTTGATTCAGCAAGACCTGTACCAAGAATACGAAGTTGTCGCCCACCGTGTTTATCGGAGAGTTCTTCGACAACAACCATTTTTACCTGGTATGTGCCGATGTCAATGCCAGTTGCGATTCTTCGTGACATGAATAGGGATGCGCGTCTTACTTGAGGCAAATTTCGCCACAAGTTTTTGTTCGCATCGTTCCATAGTAACGCCATGAGCCAATCCCTTCAAATGTAGCAATCCGTGGATAAACAAATAAAGAACGAATGTACGTGTGT
>JAJXVZ010000018.1 GCA_021781865.1 bacterium
GCACATACCTCATACTTTCGACCGCACTATCTTGAAAATTATGGATTGCAAATGCTGGTAAAGAAGGATTGCTCCGTAGTAGAGGAGGGTGAATTATTCGTGCATAAACACAAAGGATACCTCCCTGAGGGAGACGTGGGGAATCATGCGCGCAATATTCAGTTCGTTACCATAAACACATCCCGCGGCCTGGTTACGGTGATAAATTTTCACGGGCTGTGGAATGGGAAAGGAAAGGGCGACTGCGAGGACCGTTTAGAACAATCAGACAGGATCATTGACTTTCTTAAGACGCTCGACCACCGATTTGTGCTCTGCGGTGACTTTAATCTTCTTCCGGATACCGAGAGTCTTAAGAAATTTGAACGATTTGGTCTTCGCAACTTGATCGCCGAATACGGCATTACTTCAACGCGCACTAGTCTCTATACAAAGCCTGGAAAATTTGCCGATTACACCTTTGTTTCGAAAGAGGTTGAAGTAAAAGAATTCAAAACGTTGCCTGACGAGGTGTCGGATCACCTGTCTCTTTATCTTGAGATTCGATAGTGTTCGAGACGCGTCGTTAAGAAGCCTATCCATGAAGCCAAACGGAACAAGCGAGGCTTGGCCGACCACGGTCCTAGCACAACTCAGCCAGTTTGAAAAATGAATTACTGTCTTATGGAATTTAAGTGCAGTAGAATAACTGTAATGGAATGGTATGTATACATAGCGAGCTTTTTTGCAGGAATCTTTTTAGCGAATGCTGTTCCGCATTTTGTGCAGGGCGTTTCGGGAAATAAATTTCCATCGCCTTTTGCTAAACCTCCTGGCAAAGGACTCTCGTCTCCGATTGTAAATGTGGTATGGGCTTTTGGTAACATGTTGGTTGGCTATTTGCTTTTCATCTGGGGGCAAGTAAGCTCCGGCCATCTATTGCCGCTCGCACTATTCTTTCTCGGTATAATTGCAATTAGTATCTTTTCTAGCATCAATTTCCAGAAGAAATATAGTGAATAAGCATAGAAGTCCGTCTACAGCCTACTTTCCTAAAAGTAAACCCAGATAAGAAGTTCTAACTTCGTCCCAGACGGCCAGCAAAAAGGTACGTAGCAGCTTTTTGCTGCGGGGAGCAGGCATGGGGGTGCCTGCGTCCTGGATTCGAAGACCTTGTGAGCATATTTCTGTATCAAGTACCACTGGTCGTGTCTACACCGCCTCAGCAAGGAGCTCAGATATGCCCATTTTGTACGCAAAGTGTGTCTCTCCAGACAAAAGGACGATTCTAGTATCATCCAGTTCCTCGCAGCTATCTTGGCTAGCACAGAGTGCGCCAAAAGTTGGATCGTTCTATATTAAATAATAATAACAGCATTTTCTGCTATCATTGTTCTTGTACCTTCGGGTACAAACAATTAAATGTTGTGCCCCGTAAGGGTCTAGGACCTAACAGTTGGCAGGGTTCCAAAATCGCGCTCAATCTAGAAAACACGTCATCAGGGCATTGGACGACGCGTTATAGGGGCGGGGGGACACCCCTGTAGGCTCGCAAGGGCTTCTCTAGTGGTGCTTTTACCAGGGTTATTAGCTTCAACATCTAGCGGTATATATGAACCAGAATAAATCGGAAAAATCGCGCCTCGTGGCTCTTATCCTATGCTTCTTTTTAGGATGGCTTGGAGTTCACAGGTTCTATGTCGGTAAGATTGGAACAGGTCTCTTGATGATTCTTACGATCGGCGGTTTCCTAGGCATTTGGCCACTCATCGATCTCATTATGATTGCGGCAGGCTCCTTCAAAGATAAAAAGGGGTTACCGATTATCGATTGGTCGACAAACGGAGTAGGCGCTACACCTACGCCGGGCAATATCTCCAACCCATAGAACCAAACGGATCTGTTGGTGACCGTCGTGATCGACGGTAGTCGAGTCAGGTCAATCCTGACAATATCTCCATGGAAGATCGCCTGATGCTTCATGGCCCGTACAAGGTACCAAGGTCAACAGTCTTGTAATTTTTGATCGATGCTCAGCCATCCTGTGGACTGATGTCATCAGGTCATTCGCTGTCGCAAGATGACAAAACCAGAAACCAGATGTCCTTTCAACGAAGTTCTCCGAAGTTGAAGGACACACCATAGAAGTTGATCTAGGCCTCAGCGGCACCAGCAGTACAACAGTAACGAGTAGAATAATATTTGAGCAACATAAGAGCGGCCTCGCGAGAGATCGCTCTTTGTAATAATCAGAGAATTCAAATCAAGTAAAAGTCGCTCAAAAACAGGTAGTTCCACATCCAGTGTGAGATAGTTTCGGATTTCAGAGAGCATTTAGAAATAATTCCAGTCTCATTTCAGATTCTATTCAGCGTCGCTCTCTGCACAAAAAATATCCATAAAAAACGGGGACCGCTCTTTGCAGCCCCCGGTAAGTATTCTTAGTTAGAATTGGTATCCAATGCCGCGTAACATTTTTTTTGCGATAGGCAAAATGTGTGTAATACGGCGATGTATTTCGAGGTTTGCCGCCGGCGAGGCTCCTTGGTTGTTCAGTGCGCGGTATGCATTTGCGCACTCTCTCACCATGCACGGCAACTTGTATGGCAACGTACGTTCTGATGGCAAGAGCAGGCACACTATAAAGAGGGTTTCTGCATACTCGCGGAGACTGTACGGATCCATAGTGTGTAAAACAATTTGCGATGGCGGCAACTTAGTAAAGGGGACGAAACCCGTATACGAATACACTATTACATCAGCGGTATATCCCAACGTCCGGAATATGCCATTGATCATTTCTTCCCTGCACAGAATAACCATTTTTTTCATTAAGAATTCCTGTTGCCGTTCTTTTGTTCCAATACCATGGTTAGTCAGTGATCGTATCGAGATTTTCAACGCGTGAATTGCCCGTAGCGTAAGTGCCGTTACGGCATCTTTGTAACGTTTATCGCACTCGCGTTGCTTATCGGTTCTCGCCTTATCGAAGGTATTATGGTTTATGACGCAACCCATCGCAAAGTCCCTCCTGTAAATAACATTTATAGTGTATAGATCCGCAACTACTTTCTCACAAAAGGCGATTTCTGTATAGGGGTAGCACCGTGCCTCGTTCATTAAAATCAAAGATTAAGAGACAGCTATTTACAGTAAATATGATTTGGGGGACAATTTTAAATACCGTCTAGAAATAAGTGGTTCGACCACCAATATGGTATCCTCATCTTTAATGGACACTAAGAATGAAAAAGAGCGCGATCACAAAAAGATCGGTAAAGAACTCGACCTCTTCACTTTTTCGGATTTAGTAGGCTCCGGCCTTCCTCTCTGGACACCCAAAGGAACGATTATCCGCCAAGAGCTGGATAAGTTTGTATGGGATCTTCGTTCGAAACACGATTACCAACGCGTTACAATTCCGCACATCACGAAACGCAATTTGTACGAAACTTCCGGTCATTGGCAGAAATTCGCTGAAGACCTATTTAAAGTTACGTCACGCGATGAACGAGAATATGCACTCAAGCCGATGAATTGCCCGCATCATACGCAAATATTCGCACGCAAATCTCATTCGTATCGTGAAATGCCACAGCGTTATGCAGAGACCACAATGGTGTATCGCGATGAACAATCAGGAGAATTGAACGGTCTCACCCGCGTACTCTCAATTACACAAGATGATAGCCATGTTTTTTGTCGCATGACGCAAATAAAAGATGAATTTCTAAAAATTTGGGACATCATTGATACCTTCTATAGACATTTCGGATTCACTGAACTTAAGGTAAGACTTTCATTCCACGATCCGAAGACACAAGGGAAATACCTAGGTACTCCGGAGATTTGGAGAATTGCGGAAGATGCCTTACGAGAAATTGCCAAGGAACGGGGCGCAGATTCTTTTGAGGCGCCCGGTGAAGCGGCGCTTTACGGTCCAAAACTCGATTTTCTAGCGACCGACTCAATCGGTCGCCAACATCAGGTGGCAACCATTCAGCTCGACCTGAACCTACCTGAACGTTTTGACCTTTCGTGTATCAATGAGCGTGGCGAGAAAGAACGCATCGTTATGATTCACTCTGCCATCATGGGTTCGCTTGAGCGCTTCACTGCCGTTCTTCTTGAGCATACGGCAGGAGTTTTGCCGCTCTGGCTTTCGCCGGTGCAGGCACGAATACTTCCTATAGCAGAAAGACATAATGAGTTCGCACAAACTATTTTTGAAAAATTAAAAATTGCAGGTGTGCGTGTTGAAATAGATAGCAACAATGAGATGCTAAGTAAAAAAATCCGTGCCGGTAAGACTGAGAAAATACCGTATTTAATAGTGATTGGAGACCAGGAGATGCAGCCAGACAGTAAACTTACTATAGAATCTCGCGAAGGTAGTAGATACTCGTCAAAAATTGAATATTTGATAGATAAACTTGTTCAAAAAATTTCATCTCGTGATAGTAATTTACATTACACTGAAGACATCATGAATGTCTCGTAAGGTGACTCTAATTTACAACAAAAAATTAAAGGCGAAGGTCTTCTACTAAACGGGTGTGGAACCATGTTGGTTCTGCCAGAATGCCAGACGGGGAAGAAAAACATGGGAGGTGTCTAAAATCTTCCTAGGAAATATCCGGCCGGTTTATGTGTATTAAAAAATAGAGGAAACCAGTGGAGAAAGGCCATGACATACCATCAGGAACGTCCGGAGATCTGGCTTAAACCGGCTCCGAACATATCCGAAACTGTTCTTTTGACGTTAATTGAAAATGGTGACATTACCGCAACCCCACGACTTGGCGTACGTGGTCCAGATCATGAGAAGGGCTACGCGCCAGGACAGGTTGTTACATTGCGCGTTCGTGATACGAAAGATATCGACTTACTCGTGCGCAAGGTTCGTGTTGATGAGGGAGGATATGACAGAGACTGGATGGTGGTAAAACCACTCAACAAACTTGCCCCGACAGACCTTAAACGGACTTTCGTTTATCAGTGTTGGCGAGAGGTTCGAGAAGATCTTTCCTTCTTTGAAGGACGGCATGTTCGCAAGAGCGAGAGGGTCAGCATCATTCTATTCTCGTATCTGTAACAATAACTGGAGAATTTATGAATATAAATGACCTAATAAAAGATGATACCGTGCACGTCGCTGCACTTCCCCCGGGCAACCCGAAGGGTATAGATGGTGTGGCGTCACTCACACTTCCACTCATTGCTGAAGATTATCCCGCTAAGACTGCCATCATGTGGAATGCGGCCTATCATAAGTTTGGGATACCCGATCGCAATTGCATGTTGGTTGCTCATACGAAAGACGTCGGTCATATTGTCACGGTCTTCCGTAACGATAATCGGTATAGAGGTGGGGGTGTCGGTATTGGTTTTAAAGAGGTCATTATGACTCATCTTGACGAAGTAACGCCGCTTGCTCAGGCTATAGGCGCTGTCAATATCATCAAAAAATCACCAAGCGGACGATTGATTGGTGATAATACTGATGGCGTAGGTTATACACTTAGTCTCGAGCGAGTATTTGCACAGAGCAAGCGTAACCTTAAGGGTGCACAAGTTCTTATGCTTGGTGCCGGTGGTTCTGGTCGTGCCATTGCGTTTGCACTTGCAGATCAAGGCGCACGACTCATGATCCTGAATCGGACCGAGCAAAAAGCAAAAGAACTGGCGCAAGCGTTAAACGATTATTTCGGTGTAAATATAGCGGCGTGGGGAGGACGATCACTTATACCCAAGGTCCTTCCGCTACAGGACGCGGTAGTTTCGGTTATTGATGACGTCCAATCACCGCTCGATGAATACTCGACGCTTGGCGACATGGAATTACCGATTACGTCCGAATCTGTCCAGAAGAATCGGGAACAAACAGCACAGTTGCTTCTTGGCGCGAAACCTGACGTCATCGTCTCAGACATCCGCATACGAAAATCAGAAATTCCGATGCTCACCCAAGCTCGTCGTCGTCACCTGGCGGTGCTCGACGGGATACCAATGGTGGTGAATCAAGGGGTCAGGGCGTTCTGGTGGTTATATCAGAACGAACTTGAAGGGCGTGAGGTGAGGCGAGCAGATGTCGAAGAGGTGATGCGATGTGCCGCTACTAAGTAAAAACAAGGCCGGACTTAATGTCTGGCCTTTTCTTTACCACGTCGTGGTTATGCTCAAAATCATAGGCGATTTTATGATTATTGATTGGTCGAAAGAGTAGTCAATCCACGCATTCACGATTGTGCAAATCAAACAATCACTCGCCACATAACAGTGCTACACTATGACCATTAGCAGATAACGATATACGTGTATGAAAAAGACATTCGTAAGTATCGCGGCAGGAGTAGCACTCTTTGCCGTTACAGCAGTTCCAGCATTCGCGGCAACGAATCAGGGATATGCATCTGGATATCCTCATGCAATCGCGAATACGATCTGTGCAAATCATGGCGCGTTCGCAGCATTTGCAGGAAGTCCCGGGATTATAGAGGAGTATGTTGATGCCGATCAGGCGGCCGGCATTTCACTCGGTTCTGAGACAGGTCCCGCAAATAGCAAGCTTTGCGGCAACCCGCAGAATTAAGCTGTTCTTAAAAACAAAACACCCGTCATGCGGCGGGTTTTTGTTTTTAATAATGGTCGGAGATACGCGGGGTTGAAATGATACCGTGGAGTATTAACAAAAAGTTGCGGCGGTTCAATTCGATTAACATAGCGAGCTCGTTGAACTGACTCCATCTCTTCGAATCACTAGTACGCCTGGCCGACACGGAGATTTTTCCTCCGCATTTCTGATATAGTTACTGTGTGAAAATTACACACGGACATGGATTCCATTATAATGAAGAGGAACGACGGGAAAGACAGAATCCCGAGGAGATACTGTCCAGTATAGGTTTGCAAGAAGGGGTAGTTTTCATGGATATCGGTTGCAATGACGGATTTTTCACTATCCCGGCGGCAAAGATTGTAGGCGATCGCGGCAAGATCTACGCAGCAGATATTGATGAAGATTCTCTCAAAAGGTTAAAAGAAAAGGCGGAGAAAGAAGGCCTCAAGAATATACACTCTGAAACGAAAGAAGCGGAATCGGTTATTTTTTGCAAGGGCTGTGCAGACATCATTTTTTACGGCACAGTGCTGCATGATTTCAGAGATCCAATACGAGTATTGAAGAATGCAAGTGAGATGCTTGCTCCTCACGGAAAGCTTGTGAACTTGGATTGGAAGAAGATTCCCACAAAAATGGGTCCGCCTCTTTCCATACGATTAAGCGAAGAAGAGGTGACAAGTATGATGAAGGAAGCCGGACTGCGTGTCGTGGAAACGAAGAACCTGTCAGGGGATTTCTATATAGTCACAGCCGTTCTGGAATAAGGGCGCGACTTCGATACAGGTATGGGAAATGTGATGATGGGTGCATACTCGTAATTTTATCTACCATGCGACAAGGATCTACTATACTGCGGGCACTCGTGATTATTCTCAGCATTGTCGCGAGTGCGTATCTCATTATGTATGTAGGTTCTTCAAGAGGACTGAACACGACGGTCACTAGTACGTCGAGCGGTGCGACGAATCATGTCACCTTTTATTGCGGATCGGGTAATTCGATTCAAGCGGTATTCGCCACAAGCTCGGTCGTGCTTATGCTCTCTGATGGGACAACACTCTCGCTCCCGCAGACCATTTCCGGCTCGGGTATCCGCTACGAATCAAATTCCGTCGGCAGCAATGTCATATTTGTCAGTAAGGGGGATAGCGCCACGCTTTCTAATTCCGCATCAACGACCGATATGCGCTACACCACCTGCATTACCGCGAACATAACGTCCGCCAGCACAGCTGGGTATGAAAACTATACCGATCGGTCAAGCACGTTCTCATTTATTTTTCCGAAAGATTTTTCGGTTTCGGGAACCGATATGGGATATAATAGCCAGTCATGGGCACAGGGTGCGACGACGACCGGCATGGAACTCGCACGCATCGATGTGCCACAAAATTACGAGTCGGGCACAAACTTCGGCAATGCGTGGTTCACTGTGGGAGCAAGTTCTAATCCTTCGGCGGTTGCCACTTGCCTCGTGAACACGTTCGACGTGCCTACCGCCACAACAACGCGGACCATCATTAATGGCGTTCTTTTCACGAAGATGACATTCACGGGCGCCGGAGCTGGGAATCGCTATGACACGACGAGCTATCGCGCTATACATGCCGGTATGTGCTATGCCATTGAGTACACTATTCACTATGGTGTTTTGCAAAACTATCCGAAAGGCGCAGTGACGCAATTCAATGAACAGAAAATTCGATCGGCGCTTGATCATGTTGCACAGAGTTTCCGCTTTCTGTAGTTCTGATACTCGTAAGCGCTGCGGGCGGGAATAACAGTTGTCGCGAATTGTATAGGAGATAGATAAATACTATAGTAAAATTCGAGGGCGTTATTCCTAACTCATTTTAATTATGAAACTCTATTATGCACCTGGCGCTTGTTCACTCTCTCCACATATCGTTGCGCGGGAAGGGAATCTTCCGGTCGAGATGGTCAAAGTGCTATTTGCAGGTGGACGTACGACAGAAACTGGAGAGAATTTTTATGACATAAATCCGATGGGATACGTTCCAACACTACGTCTCGATAACGGGGAAGTATTGACGGAAGGCGTGGCGATAGTGCAGTATCTTGCCGATCAAGCACCTTCAGCGAATCTCGTTCCACAAAAAGGGTCAATGCCGTACTATCGTACGCTCGAGTGGCTCACCTTCATCAGTTCAGAGCTGCATAAGGGATTCAGCCCACTCTTTCGATCCGGCATCTCTGAGGCTGAGAAGGCGTCGATCGTCGAGAGGCTTGCGAAGCGGTATGATCGCCTCGAGAAGGCGCTCTCAACAGGTGCATATTTGCTGGGCGATATTTTTACCGTAGCCGATGCGTATTGCTACACCATACTACGCTGGACGCCTCGCGCCGGTATCGATCTTTCAAAATATCCCAACCTTTCCGCATACATGAAACGTATTGAAACTCGCTCAGCCGTACAGGTTGCTCTCAAAGAAGAGGAGTTGGTGTAGACGCTGTCGCATAGTCGCATATTACACATCTAGGTTCGAGCCTGAAAAATATCAAGCAAATAAATACAAAACCAATACTGTCAAGGACATTACGGAGTATGTGCAGTCATTCATCTGACACACATGCAAAACGTAGGGATGAGTATTCAACTGTGTGGTATTCAAGCGTGTTAGGTCTGTACTGAATTAACTATGGCACAAACTACACGAGCGAAGGCAGGCCCATTCGCCGTGCATCTCGATCACTTGACTAATTTAAATTATATGAAACAATAGATTTTGGACTGTTCTTTTTGTTACGAGTTAGTCGTAGCATGAGGTATACAGTCATTCTAACCTTATGGAGGTGTGAAAAGTGAAAAACGTCCACGAATTTCCTCCCTGGAGAAATTCTATCCCAATGTATACCAACGGCAAACCTGGCGGTTCCGGCGGCGGCGCCTAGTCGCCAACCAAAGGCCTGTTATCTTTTAGATAACAGGCCTTACTTTTGATCGTGTCTAAAAATATATAGTTCATTTAGAAGCCAGTTAAGTCTATGGGCAAGTAGACGGTTCAACACGCCGCAATGCTAACCGTGATGTTGAGATAACCTTCCGCCTGAAGAAAGAACAGGAGAATCTTGACCGTGCCATAGTGCTTTTAGGGGATAGCGATTTCTTTCCTATCTTGAAACATCTTCGGGAGAAAACATAAAAAGAGGTCGTTGTACTTGTGCGAGGTGTACGAACTGCAAGAGAGATACGACAATTCGCAAGGAGTAATTCCGCGACTTTGAGTATCTGCGAGAGCTTTTGAAAAGGGAGTAACAACGAACGATACCCGTGTAGGATGCCGTTCAAGTGTAGTGCCGTTAGTATATATCTCTCAACATGAAGGGTAAATAAGTTTCCCCTCATCTAACCCATCATCAATAAATTTTTGATCTTCCAACACAATGTCTTCATCAATCTCGTAATCCTGACTCGCATCCCTTTTTGAATAAAAAGAGGCGACCTTATATGGATCGCCTCTCGTTTACGTTTCTGCCTCTTTAGAATGGCCACGTGAGTCCATTCTTGATGACCAGGATTACAATTCCCGCAATGCCGAGCCAGAATGCTGTGATCTGGTAAGTAGTTACTGGCTCGACACGTCCTCCAATTTCGCTGCCGCCGCTTTTAGTCCAGTCCTCGCAGTCGTCATACATCTTTTGCGTCAATTCGCGAGGTGCTATGCCGATGATTTTGCCCCAGCCAATGCGGTAATGAGTATACAGATCCATCGGATGCTCTTCGGTTAAAGGGATAGGGAACCGTACACGACCATCCTTCGTAATTGGCGCGAGAAGTTGGAAGCCGTATGGCAGAGCCGATGCATCATGGATGAAATGGCCCGACGTGCACACCAGCACGAGAGTGACCAAGAATATAACGTGACCTGGCCATGCTATAGATGTGATAATGCCGACGACAGCCGCCTCGAGCGGCAATACGATGATCGGGTAATGCCCGAACACCCAATGCCCGACCGTGACGTTGAAACGGCGACGCAGAGCAAGGAAGGGAATGAAGTCAAGGTCTGGCAGATAAGCGCAGAATCCCGCTACCATGAGAACCCACAGGCTTGCTGGCTGGTTGAAAAGGAACGAGAGCAGAACAAATGCCCAGACTCCAATTGAAGTGTCCCATCCGAAAATGAGCTGCTTCATGAGCCTAACCATTGGAACCTCCTTTTTGAGGTAGCTTGATGAATAGGAACGGCCAAGCTCGTTACAGCTCAGTCCTGATTGGTTTATAATACATTACATAGATATTGTCAACTCTTCGCCATGTCTCCCTTTCCAACTCTCTGCTTGTTTGTACGACCCAATACGAACGCATTTTACCCGAAACGGAGGCCTCTAGGGTAGTCATTCGGGGGTAGTTTACCCCTACATTCACCCCTACATTCGACCTATACCGGAATGTAGGGGTAG
>JAJXVZ010000019.1:0-1586 GCA_021781865.1 bacterium
ACTAATCCTGCGGTAAATGACGCGACGATACAGGGCGCGATCGATTACCTGAATACCGAGAACATTCGCGTTGGCATCTACTCTGCACCGCATATGTGGCAGGAAATCGCAGGGAACAATTTCATTCCTATTCAAACTATTGGCGGGAAGGCGGTTCCCATTCCAAACTGGTTTCCGATTGGCATCATGAACCGAGTCGGTGCCATCAACGCCTGTGTGACCGATACCGGATTCATTATGGGTAGTCCAATTTGGCTCATACAGTACGAGACAAGTTCAACGGCCGTTGACCAGAACGTTGCGTGTTAAGTATGGCAGATTCAAAGCGCTTCTTAAAACAAGGAGGTTCGCTTGTTGCACTCGCGTTCGTGTTTATCGCGATATCGTATTTGGCGCATCAATATAAATACGAACTTATGAATATAATTCGCACTGGAGGCATTGTCGGTCCGGTCGGATTTGTCATGTTTACGGCTGTTTTTGTCATCTTCATTATTCCACTCGATATCGCTTTTCTCGTTCCTATCGGCGTAGTGGTCTGGGGTCCGATACTAACAGCACTCATGAGCATTATTGGTTGGACACTTGGAGCTGGTATCGCATTTACGCTAGCGCGTCAGTTTGGCATAAGTTTTATTGAAAAATTGATCGGACTTGAGCGGATACACTCCGTTGAGCAGCGTGTCCAAAAGCGCAATCTCTTTGGCTTGGTCATATTGCTACGGATGTTCGTTTCGGTCGATATCGTAAGTTACGCACTTGGTCTTTTTAGTACGATGCCAATGGGACAGTATTTGCTCGCGACCATTCTCGGCGTCACGCCATTCGGCTTCTATTTTGCATACGCGGGAGCGCTACCGTTCTGGTATCAAATTTTGGCGATAGTAGCAGCCATCATTCTCGCGACGGTCGTTCTGGTAAAATACGGAGTGCAGCGAGAGCCATAATACTATGAAGGGGATTCTTTTTTCTAAAGAAAGCTTCTAGCGTATTAGGCATGGTGAAGAAGAATCCTGTCGACGCGTCGTGATGTAAATTAAATCGCGGATGGTAATATATAAAGTCATGAATGACATAATTATTAATACATCAGAAACAGCGTTAGTTGTTATTGATCTCCAGAAAGGAATTGTCGAGCGACAGACCGTCCCATATACATCCAAGATTGTCATACAAAATGCTGCAATGCTTGCTGCGGCCTTTAGGGAAAACAACATGCCCGTATTTTTGGTACGGGTGACCCCATCTCCGGATAGAAAGGACGCATTGCGTCCAATTGCTGACGTGACAATGCAAATGCAGATTCCCCCTTCGGATTGGGCGGATATCGTTCCAGAAATGGGACCAATGCGCGAAGATTTCGTCATTACGAAACGTCAATGGGGTGCTTTTTATGGTACAGAACTTGATCTAGAGCTCAGACGTCGCGGTATCACGACCATAGTACTCTGTGGAATTGCTACGAATATCGGTGTTGAGAGTACCGCCCGATTTGCATATGAGTATGGTTACCAGCAGATTTTTGTCGAGGATGCGATGTCCGCGCTGTCAGCTGATGAGCACGTGTTCACAGTTACAAAAATATT
>JAJXVZ010000019.1:1686-10913 GCA_021781865.1 bacterium
AAAGAGCATAGAAACACCAAATTCTTAATCAGAGTATACTTCTTGGATCTTATGGGTAATAGACGATTTCCTCAAAATAAGGTTTTCTGGGCGATGTTTACGTTCATGCTTTTTTGCGCTTCTTTTTATACAGCTTATGCCCAATCTCAAAATCAAGGAACAAATGATATTGAACTCGCAAGAGTACTCCAAATAATATCGCAGACAATTCAGGATGTTCCAGGTACTAATACAAGCGAGACCGTGCAAACACTCCAGGCCAAAATTCTTGAGGGTTCAGAAAAAGGGATGATTGTAACAGTTCATAATGACTATCTCAACCTAAAACCAAATGATGAATTTTATGCAGATCACGTCAACGGTAGTGAGGGCGCGATAAATGGAACCTGGAATGTGCAGGAACCATACAGACTCCCGACACTTGAGATACTTGGCGGTATTCTAGTACTCACCATCATTATTTTCGGGGGCAAACAAGGTATTCGTGGGCTCATCTCACTTATTGCAAGTCTTGCGGCCATTATTTGGATCCTTCTGCCAGGTATTCTTGCGGGATATTCACCGATCCTTCTTTCAATCGGGATATCATCATTTATCGTTATTGTCGGTTCATACATTACGCACGGATTTAGTCGTACGACAACCGCCGCTGTTCTTGGCATGATAGTGACCATTTGTGTTACCGGAGCGATTGCGTACTGGTCCGTACATGCTGCGATGCTCTCCGGTTATAGTTCGGAAGAAGTCACGTATTTGCATTTTGCCACGAACGGGAGTATAGATTTTGTCGGTCTTTTGCTCGGCGGCATAATGATCGGACTCCTCGGCATTCTTTATGATGCGGCCATTGGGCAAGCAGTAGCTGTTGAGGAGTTAAAGCGTGCAGCGTCACATTACACGCCGTGGCAACTTTACAAACGTGCCGAACGCATCGGGCGTGAACATATAGGTGCCTTGGTAAATACTCTCGCCATTGCATATGTCGGCGTTTCTCTCCCACTTCTGCTTCTCTTGCATTTCACTAACATGCCTCTTGCAGTAACGATTAATCAAGAGATTTTCGCAACGGAAATTATTCGTATGATGGTTGGGAGCATCGGCCTCGTTCTTGCTGTACCTGTTACAACACTCATTTCCATATGGGTTTTGCGTAGGAGCAATTTTCCCATTGAAACGGAGGAACATGCGCACTCGCATTCGCACTCTTCCCCGCGTTAAGGCAAGAGGATTTGGGAGGGAGTCCTAATTCTATGTATTATATACTCGCGAGTTTTATGACGATATAAAGCACACTGATACCTGCAACTGTCATCAGAGTAGTCCAGCGCACAGGATGCGTGTGATAACTTTCCGGTATAAGATCACTCGCCCCTATGTAGATGAAGAAACCAGAAAAAAGGGCGAGTAAAAGACCGAGTTTATCTGGCGGTAGCACAAAGAGTAACGTCGAAAGCACTCCAATGACGGGAGCCACTGCGTCAACGAGTAACCATTGAAACGCTCGTACCCGGTCGCCTTTATTTTTTAATACGAGATTAACTGTATTGATACCGTCGGAAAAGTCATGAGTAAGTACCGCAGCCGCCACCACAATACCTACCGTCGCCGATACTTTGAATGCCAGTCCTATCCCAACCCCATCAAGAAAGCTGTGGAACGAAAGACTACCTGCCCCGACATCTCCTCGGTGATTACTATCATTTTCATTTTCTGTATGACCATGCAAAAGAATTAATCGATCAAGAACGAGATAGGTTGTGAATCCGATCACGACAGCCGTGAGAATCGTTGTTATAGCATGCGTCTTGTCGGCAAGGTTGATTGCCTCCGGTAAGAGATCAAAGAAAGCAACGGCGATAATTGCTCCTGCGCTGAACCCAAGAATCAAGTGCAATTTATCTTTCAGGTAAAGCGCAAACAAACCCCCAATGAGGGTGGAAAAAAGAGTCGCGATTGTTATAAGTATGACCATAGCGATCTTACGTTATGCGGCGCATGCCCTGCAAGTACCGAAGAACTCAAACGAGTGTTCACGAATGGAAGAAAATCTCGTGCTTTTCCTAAGCACGCTTTTTTCTGTCCTATCTCCAGGACAACCCTTAATATTTTCAATTGTGCCACAGTCAGTACATACGAGATGGTGGTGGTGTTTGCCTGGGGTGACAAGCTCATAATCCGCATGCCCATGCTGTAAGTTAACACGTCGTACAATTGAAGCCGCAGTAAGTGCTTCAAGTGCCCTGTAGAGGGTTACGACATCAGTGCCGTCTTGTGACCAATTTTTCAGTATCTCGTGGGCACTCAAGGGTCGTTTTATCCGTGCGAGTATAGATAGTAACTGGAGTCGTTTCGGCGTCATTTTGAGCCCATGCGCACGAAGTAGATCCGCGTGTTTTTCTTTTTTTGATTTTCTCATAATTATGCTATGTAGCATATTAACGCAATAATATTGCATTTGCAATGCGCGCGATTTATTAATCATGAGGATTGCGGAGTTGCGACAGTTCTGATACACTTCGATTACCTAAGTAATTAAACATTTACATGCGTGAACGATTTTTATTTGTTCTCAATATCCTTTCAAGGCCGATGATAGTCATCGGCGGGGCTATCGTCATAGGTATTGCCGTAATAGGGTTCACATGGTACTCCACGTCGATATCGCCGTCGGGAAATTTCGTGTCTGTGGCAATAGGCCCAATTACTGAAGAAGTGGACATCTCAGGCGTCGTGAAGGCTGCCCACAGCACCGACCTAGCTTTTCAGACTTCTGGTAGCGTTGCATCAGTGCGTGTCCACGTAGGTGACCACGTAGAGGCGGGACAAACGCTTATTACGCTTGAGAATACGAGCCAATCCGCTGCAGTTGCGCTCGCGAAAGCAAATCTTGAGATACAGCTAGCAAAATTGGCGGCACTCAATGCGGGTACGCGTTCGGAACAAATCTCGATAGATCAGACAGCCGTTACACAGACCAAGCTCGCTCTTGAGAGCGCGCTTTCTTCGGCATATGCGAATGCGGATGACGCCGTGCATGCAAAAGCCGATCAAGTTTTTACCAACACGGGGAGTATGAATGCGCAATTGGCAGTTCTTGTGCCCGATGAAACTCTTGCTAATCGTGTACAGGCCGAACGTGTTACGCTTAATCCCTTATTTTCGTCATGGCAAGTAGCATTAGTGTCTCCGAGTGGTTCACAGGACATCACTAATTTGTCCGAGACGAACCTAAGAACTATCATGGTGTTCCTTAATGATCTTACGGCAGCTCTTGCGGAGGCACTGCCGAACGGCCCTATTTCTGCAGTGACGCTCGCGGGGTATCAGGTAAACGTGAATGCTGGGCGTTTGAACGTTTCGGGAGCACTTTCCACTCTTATATCCGCTGATGCGGCATATGAGGCAGCTGTCGGAACACTCGCACTTGCGCAAGCGGGAGCAACTAAAAACGATATAGACGTACAAAAGGCTGCCGTGAATGCTGCGCAGGCCTCAGTTGCCGCAGCGGAGGCATTATACGCGCAGACAACAATAGTGGCGCCGGTTTCAGGCACGATAACTGCGCAAAATGCGAATCTAGGTGAAACAGTTATACCAGGTACCCCACTTGTCTCTATGATCACGGACGGGAAGTATCAGGTTTCAGCGCAAATTCCAGAAATCGACGTTGGGAAGATTAAAGTCGGTGATACGGTCGATATCACACTTATTGCATACCCAGATGTAACTTTTGCGGCAACTGTTACGACAGTTGACCCCGCGGCAAGCATGAATTCCGGCATTGCTTCATACGGTATTAAGGTCACGTTTCTTAATAACGACCAACGTTTAAAACCAGGTCTTTCGGCGAATTTGCGCATCATTACCAAAACAAAGAGTGCCGCGCTTCTTGTGCCCACGAGTGCCATCATAACGAATGGTAGTCAGGAATTTGTATACGTAAAAAATACAAAAAATGTTGCCCGCACGCCGGTGACTGTTGGCATTGAGAGTGCAAATGGAATGACTGAGATCATTTCCGGACTCTCTGCCGGAGACCAGGTGCTCACGTTCGGTACGCAGGCTATACAATAAACAATACACGCATGTCAACCACCACATTTTCACCCGAACTGCGCCGCCGTCTCATGATCTTCGGTGGTGCAGGACTTCTCATTCTTGTTGCTGCGGGTATTGTTTCGTATATAATTTCTTCAAGCAGAGAAGTTGCTATCGATACGGCCTCCATATCAGCGCCTATCATTGATCTTTCCCCTACAACGTCTGGACGTTTAAACGCTATTTATGTGAATGAGGGGGACAGACTTCCTGCAAATACTCCCGTAGCGCTTGTTGGCACGGAGGTGGTGAAGACAAAAACAGCTGGGCTTATTGTGCAAATTAATGATACCATCGGAGCGCAGATAGTTCCCGGACAGCCAGTCGTGGAAATGATTGACACCACACAGTTGCGAGTCGTGGGTAGGATCGATGAAAACAAAGGTCTTGCGCAAATACGAGTTGGAGATCCTGTCACGTTTACCGTTGATGCCTTCGGTGGAGAATCTTTTACTGGTGTTGTTGATGAAATTGCTCCAACATCGAACCAATCTGGCATCGTTTTCGATATCTCAAGTCAACGCGAAACTCAGCAATTCGACGTCAAGGCGCGTTTTGACACGAATACATATCCACAACTTAAGAATGGAATGTCTGCCCGCATGTGGATTTATACGGAGTAGTGCGCCATGTCGAATATTAATGAACAAAAACAAGCCCACCAACTCACGGGTCATCCATGGCTCGTGCTAACCACCGTGATGGTAGGTACGCTGCTCATTGGTCTTGATCGCACAGTCGTGAATCTCGCTTTACCGAAAATAATTAGTGATTTTAGTATCTCGGTTAGTACTGCCGCGTGGATTGCGACTGCGTACATAATTAGTAACGCTATTTTCGTACCAGTTTTTGGTAAGCTTGGTGACTTGTTCGGGAATCGCATCATTTATTTCTGGAGTTTCATCGGATTTATCGGTGTTTCTGTACTCGCAGGACTTTCATGGAATTTCAGTTCGCTCGTATTCTTTCGTATATTGCAAGGACTCGTTGGTGCTGCTGTCTATCCAACCGCCATGTCGCTTATTGCGAAATCATTTTCCGATACAAAAGCTCGCGCTCAGGCGCTCGGCATCTGGTCCTCGTCATTCGCGGTGTCTGCTGTCATCGGCCCGCTTCTCGGCGGATATCTTATTGACAACTTTTCATGGCGCTGGATTTTCTTTGTAAATCTACCAATTGGTATCGCTGGTCTCATAATGACGATTCTATTTCTGCCTCACGATCGACCAGGGGAGCGTGGCACCTTCGATTGGTTCGGAGCAATTCTTCTTTCTGGTGCCATCTCAAGTATGGTGCTTGTCGTCGACCGTGGGCAGGATTGGGGTTGGTTCTCCCTCGCAAGTAACCTTTGTTATGTTGGCACCGTAGTATTTTGTGCACTTATTTATCGATGGGAGATGCGTCATACACATCCGATTATCGATTTTAAACTCTTCCGTAACCCAGTTATCGTTTCAGTGTTAGTAGTCTCTTTCATCTCTTTTGGAGGCATGATGGGTGCGATGCTTCTGCTACCAGTTTTTGCGCAAACATTCCTTCATTATACAGCGACACAAAGTGGTTATTTATTTGTGCCAATGGCGCTTGCTCTTCCAATTTTTGCACCGCTTGGTGCGTGGCTCGCAAATTCGTTCAATCCGCGTTACACAGTCTCTTTCGGCATGGCACTTGGCGCGCTTGGTCTCTATCAACTCATTCACCTTGATCCCGCCATGACATCACTTAATTTCATCATGCCGCTCACTCTTTTTGGTGCTGGTCTTGGGCTCGGTATGGCGCCACTTACAAATGCCGCAACGACAGCAGTACCGCTCAACGAAGTAGGCATGTCTTCTGGGTTGTTGAATTTAACACGCAATATTGGTGGGGCATTCGGTATCGCTATTTTCAGTACAATTCTCGCTAATACGACCAATGTCAATGTTCTCATGGTGGCACAAAATTCGCATGTTCTTGGTGTCACACCAGCTATCCAGGCTCTAGCTGCGCAACTCATAATATTGAAAGCCGAGATTCTCTCTTACGGAGTCGTATTTGGATATGCAGCAGCAGCAATGTTTATTGGCGGCCTCATTGCACTTTTTTTTCTGCAGACAACAATGAATGGAACGGATATTCCACCGGAAGTGCTCGCTGAGGCCCAGATTGGTGGATAATGTACTTATGAGAAAAAGTACCTCATCAAGACAAATGCATTCTTCTCGCGATATCGCCCGCGCGATGTCTCTTTTTTCTATCGTACGAAGAATTATGCGTACAAAATTTGCCAAGGACAAAAAACTCGATCCATCAACATGGCTTCGAATTGAAACCATGAAGTTTATAGCAGAACAGGACAAACCTAAAATGAAGGACATTGCCAACTACCTCTCAATTACCGCACCATCAGCAACTTCGCTCATCGGGGAACTTGTAAGGGACGGGTTCGTAACAAGCTGTGCCGATTTACATGATCGGCGCGCATTACTACTCATGCTCACTGCAAAAGGAAAGGCTGAACTTAGAAAAGCTATTGTGCATGGAGTACGGATTTTAAGTGAACTATTTTCAAATTTGTCAAAGACTGAGTTTCTCTCGTTCATAAGTGCGCTTGAGCGGATCAAGAAAGGTAGTGTCGGAACTGAACTAGAGAGTTCGAAATTTACGTCGTCAGCTCCGCCGCGGGGATCCCAGAAAAAAAAAGTCTGAACACCAGTTTTCAGACATATTTTTTCCTGCGCGGACTTCATTCGAAGAGGAACCAAGGCAATCCACATTTATAGAGTTAGCCCATGCATTTCGTTATATCGCGTCCGCCCCTTGGCGTAGTTGGTAATTAAAAGTTTTCACAAAATTATTGTTCGATTTTTGATGAATGATAGAATGACACTTGCCTGAATTACAAGCTTAATGTCGATAATTATGATTGGATACAATTACGGATATCCGATGATGGAATATGGATACAGCACTTTTTGGTGGCTGCACATACTTTTCCAAATTTTTTGGGTAGCAGTACTAACCGCAATTATTGTAATGATAATTCGCTGGCGTAGTGGAAAAATGTCGTGTCACCACCGGCATAGTGGAAGTTCGGCCATCGACCTTCTCAAGGAACGTTATGTGAAAGGGGAGATCAGCAGAGAAGAGTTTGAAGAAAAAAAGAAGGATATCGGTTAAAGAAAAAAACGAAGGAACCGCGGTAAAACACCGCGGTTCCTTCGTAATGATTTTATTTTGCGGTGCCCGAAATACCAGCAGGACGTATCTGGATGCGTTTTGCTGAAATACTCCCGTCGCTATTAGTCGTACCAGAGACTATAACCACTGAACCGATGGAAATATCGCTCATTGAGCCGCTCACGCTCTTTGATATATCCGTCGTGGGAGTTATAAGGACAACGTGCGAACTACCGTCGTTCGTATTGACGGTGATACTTCCAGAATCTTTAGCGGCAATGACACCAGAGAGAGGTCTGCCCGTCCCTCCACGTGTGCCGTTAAAAATACCTCCGCTAGCCCCGCTAACAAGGCTCCCTGGTGCAGTTTGTTGAACTGAGGTGTGGAGGGTGTTTGCGCCTGCGTAACCTATACCGACTCCAACGACGAGCGCTACAACTGCAGTGCCCATAACGGTTTTGTTTATACTCATATTTGTTGTTTTTAATTAATAGACGCCCTTTCATTCGTAGCGCAGGGCGTCTATCGGGTTAAGGTTTGAGGCTCGGCGAGCAGGATACCAACCGAAGATGACACCGATTATCGTCGAAACACCGAAGGCAAGTACTATCGAGGACAGTGTTACCTGTGCCGCGACGAGCCCAGTTGCCGTGACGGCGTAAGCCGCTATCCAGCCAAGCACAATACCGGTAACGCCGCCGAAGAACGTAAGCGCGATAGCTTCCGCAAGGAATTGCGTATTAATGTCTCTTCTTGTTGCACCGATTGCTTTACGCAAGCCAATTTCACGCATGCGTTCAGTCACATTTGTAAGCATCATATTCATGATGCCGATACCGCCGACTATGAGTGAAATGCCCGCAACCGCAGCGAGGAGGGTGGTAAATGTGCCGGTTATGCTTGATGCTGCAGAGACGATGTCCGCTTGATTTAACGTACTAAAATCAGCATTAGCTGGGTCACTGATATTATGGCGTGACAAGAGAAGAGTCGTCACATCATTTTGCACCTGTGTCATTGCTGCCTGGCTTGTCGCCTGGATATCGATAGTTGATAGGAACTGGTTTCCGTTCCCAGCGAAGTATTGCAACGCAGTATCAAGCGGGATATAAACCATGTCATCCTGATTCCCAAACCCTGAACCGCCCTTGGCAACTGTTACGCCGATAACGCTAAATTGCATATTGTCTATTCTGATGTTCTGTCCAACGAGATTGGTTGAAGTTGCGTTAGCCCCAAATAAATCGGTTGCAACCGTTGGCCCGAGTACGGCTACCCTCGCGAGTGAGGAAGATTGACTCTCGGCGATGAATGCGCCTTGATCCATGGAAATATTGCGGATGGTTGCGTAACTCGCGTCGACGCCATCAACCGTGGTGTTGGTATTTGCGTTTGCTATCGCGACCTGGTATCTGCCGGAATATTCACCGGAAACTGCCGCGACGTTAGGAACTCCCGCAATAGCCGCCTCATCCCCTGGCGTGAGAGATTTAGCGGTACCACGACCACCAGAGACACCGAATCCAAATTGTTTCGCTGCGCCAGGTATTACCACTATTAAGTTTGAACCAAGAGCGTCGATTGACGCTGAGATAGAATTTTGTGCACCTTGACCTATGGCGGTAAGCGCAATAACTGATGCGATACCTATGATTATACCGAGTATCGTGAGTCCTGAACGAACTTTATTCGCCAAGAGCGCGGTATAGGTTTCTTCAAAAAGGTCGCGAGTTGTCATACGATTGCGTTATCATCGTACAATGTCGTCTCTTGTATTGCGTTACGCGGGGAAGAATTTTTTTCATCAGAAATGACGAATCCGTCTTTAAGGCGGATCATGCGGTCGGCGTGTTCTGCTATATCAGGTTCATGCGTGATAAGTACAATAGTGCGTCCGTGCTCACGATTCAACTTCTGAAGTGTACCAAGAACGATTAGGCTCGTTTTTGAGTCAAGGTTACCGGTCGGTT
>JAJXVZ010000020.1 GCA_021781865.1 bacterium
TAAAGGTATCAATGTGAAGCGTGGGTTAAAAGCACAAGCCGAGATGAAATTATTCCCCAGCATGGCGCCGATCGGATATCTGAACAACAAGCGCAAGAGACGCATCGTGCTGAAGGATCGCAAGATCGCGCGAGAGCTAACGCAGAAAGCTCGGCTTCGGTCGTGCTTTCTACATCAAACGCCTACGCCAATACCGCACCGACTTCGGAGTTGGACGGTCGGATATAAGTATGCTGACTTCTGTGCCTCCAGCAGGAATCGAACCTACATCAACGGCTTAGAAGTCCGTGGCTCTATCCATTGAGCTATGGAGGCGGTATTTCTACCCTAGCGCATTATTGCGAAGGGTCAACGAAAGTATACGCGCCTGTTATGTATTTCGTCTCTTCTGTGGCGCGGGAAGCGAAAGTAGCACGAATGGAGTCAAGTGTTGACTGATTGAAGATCGGTTGAGTTTCGACTGTGGTAGTGCCAATGGCACCACCATTTACTACGGTATCGAATACCCACGCGTTCCACACAATAATGCCCATAAGTGCAATGGCCGAAAATATAAGTAACGTTAACCAATCACGTACAGGATCTCGACGTGTGTGGCCACTAATACGTTTTAATAATGATCTAATGTCGATGTGTACATTCATGGCGTGCTCGTGGCTATACCCACGGATATCGAACCGACAACGAGATTAAGGTTGGCATGCCACATATTCTTAGCGTCTTGCTCGAGTGAGAGTGCCGATATTGAAAGATCATATGGCATGTATTCAATCGCACCAATCGTGCGCATGACCGAATCGAATGTTCCCTTGATAGTAAGAGCTGTTTTAAGTTCTGCTTGCATACCGATACCGCTCATTGAGACGGAAAGAATGCTTGTAGTGGCATTGAGCACCTTTGCTTGCGTTTGCAGTGCATCAATAAAAGAGACTACTCCGGTTTCTGGAATAAAATAGCTCTGTATGTTTGTCTCGTCATTTGCAATCTCGGTAAGAGATGCGCGAGTAGAAGCGATGCGGCTTTCAGTGCCAGTTTTTGCGATAATCTGCTTCTCTGTATTTGCCACGGTAACACTCTCAGCTGCAACGTAGTTATACAGAGCCCCGTAACCAATCATTATAGCGATGCAAACGGAACCAGCGAGTATGACATTGGTGAGAGGTGATTTCATGGCGCAAGAGTTACAGTAATCGTAAACATGATGTTGGCATCCATTGCGTAAGTTGAAACTGGTAATGTCGCGGAGGTAGCGAACGACCATCCTTGAAGGGCCAGCTGGTAATTGCGCAATACGTCGCGAGTCGCTGCCGTGCCAGAGATGGCGAGTGTCCCCTGAGTTCCCGCTGTAGCTGGAGTATATGTAAAACCAGAAAGCGTGATGCCAGGCCGTGATATAGCAAGTACCGAACGGATAATAGCGCTTGCTGATGGCGCATTCGCGAGTGCGGTTAGAGTGGCTGCATCGCTGGTAAGCGCCGCGAGACGTACGAAAAGTCCAGAGTTACTCGATGAGGCAAGTGTCTCTTCTATACTGGTAAGACGCGCCTCTTCCGTATGTGCACTATTCACAAGAAACAGATAGGTTGGCACGAGTAATAACGTGGCAGAAAATGTAAGCGCACTAAGAAGTATCGCGCCAATGGCACCGAGACGCAGAAAATAATCACGTGACAGTGCTCTTTGACGCTTCAGAGGAAGTAAGTTGGTAAGCTCGTTATGCATAATAGGGTTGTACTGTGTCACGAAGCGCGAGACCTATCGCTGTCGCATAAGCAAGCGACTCGGTGTAATCAAGCTCGGGAATCCATGTATTACGTGACGCGAGATTGGTGAACACATCACCGGTTATGACTGGAACTCTAAGTGACCCCTCAAGGTATTCCGGAAACCCTCTCACTGAAGCGTTGCCTCCAGCAAGAATGGCGTGAGACACCGGTTCATGCGCCCCGGAGGAAGTCGCTTTTTTCTGCCAGTAGTCGAGACGTGTGGCTATTTCATCGCGAATTGCAGAGACTGTTGAGAGCATTGCGGCAAGATACTCTTCATTTCCAGGCGCAGGCACAATACCGCGCTCGGCCTTTATTTTACGCGCCTCGATCTCCGTCACACCAAAATATTTCTGTACCGCGAGGGTCAGAGCATGGCCGCCAATACTGATTGTTGTCGCAAAACGCGGTATCCGATTCATAACGACAGCGATTTTTGTTGTCGTCTTCCCCACGTCAATAATGAGTGCCGTAGACGCGTCACCTTCGGGTAGAAGCGCACGTGCCATGGCGAATGGCTCGTCTTCTAGCGAGCGTATGTCGATATTCGCCTGATCAAATACCGAGAGCGTTTCCTCGACAACACGTCGCGCGAAACCAACACCCGCAACGAGTGCCTCGCCCCGCCTATTCTGTCCAACACCGACAATATCAAACGCAGTCTCTAAGGGAGGTAATGGTACAAGCTCATCGAGATGTTGTTCAACCGCGATACGCCATTCCTTCTTTTTCGTGCCCTCAACCGTTGCCTCAAACAGATATGATTTTGATTCTGGCAATGCCACATTGGCTGCAGAAACGCCCGTAGTATGAGCGGCAGCAATGAGGGCCGCTACAATCGTCGGGTGATCGACTATTTCACCATCGACAAATGCACTCGGGGGAATATTCGATTGAACGTGGTGAGAGAGAATAAGGCCATTCACGGTCTTCATTAAACGCACTGCCTTGACTCCACTTGTGGAAAGATCGATTCCAGAAAGTGGAGGCGCTATATACTGTGGCGGCGCGAATGCGGCACGCAATCGTTCACTAAAAACAAAAGCCATGCGTGCAGTATAACGCGCCGAAACGTGTAGATGCGCATTAATGTGCACTTGTGCCGGGCGGTACTTCCCTATCGGGCGTAAGAAACGCGAATGATTCTTTAGTGCCAACAGCAAAAAGCATCCCATCGCTCTCAAGGCCGCGTATCGTGCGCGGTTCAAGATTCGTCACAAACGAAAGCTGACGCCCTACAAGTGCTGTAGGATCCGAAACATATGCGGCAATTCCAGAAACAATCTGACGTGGTCCAGTCTCTTCGCCGAAATTAACCATGAGTCGTAATAATTTTTCAGTCTCGGGAACACGTTCGGCACTTTGTATCGTACCTACCCTTACCTCGATCTTGCTGAACTCGTCGATTGAAATGCGCGGTTTATCCATGGTGAGTACGTGAAAGGTAGCTGGTAAGAATAAGTGCGGCGGCCGCAGCGTCAACCGTAACATGACGCTTCATCGCGCGTGACTTTACTTCTTTCCCGGGTATACGGCGTGCCGCGGCGGTCGTAAGCACCTCTGATTCGAAGAAAACTGGAATACCTGCACGCTCGGTGAGTAGTAAGCTGAACACGCGTGCGTCCTTTGCGATCGGATTCTCCGCGCCCATGAAATTACGTGATTCCCCAATGACAATAGCACCGATGTTTTTTCCCGCGATAAGCACGCAAATCCTGTTAAGGGTTTGCGGCGTGTTTGGAATAACATCAAAAGGAAAACCCATTGTGCCAGCCTCGTCCGAGAGCGCGAGGCCGACTTTTTTTGTCCCGTAATCGATGCCGAGATATCGCATAGAACAAGTGTAGAGCATACGGCGTGCACGCGCCACAAACAAAAACATCAAGGTGCATCACAAATCATCCCTCTTGCTATACTTACAACACATGAACATATTTTTCACTGCGCTCCATTCACCCATTACCCCAAGGCTTATTGAGCGTATAGCTCCACTTATTCTTGTGGTGGTACTCTGGACAGTTACTCTCAAAGGATTTGCTTTATGGTATGCTGCGCGCGGCAGACAAAAGTGGTGGTTCATTGCGCTTCTTATATTAAACACGCTTGGTATTCTTGAAATCGTTTATCTCATCTGGTTCCGATTGCGGAACGAGGTAGAGGAAGTATCGTTATCAGAGCCGCCAACCGCCTCATAACGTTTTGGAGGAGTCGCATAGTGGTCTAGTGCAGCGGTCTTGAAAACCGCCGTGTCGAAAGGCACCGTGGGTTCGAATCCCACCTCCTCCGCAGTAGATAGAACAGACCCGAGAGTCTTATTCTAGGTCGTTATTACATAATATAATTTATAAAAATCAGCCCCACCGCGCAAGGATTCAAACTTTCGGTAGAATAGTGTGTATGGAGGAAGATGGTGCCATTATTGAGCAGTCGAGGGACAATCCACAGATATACGAGCGCGTCTACAAAAAGTACGCGGATAAAATATTCAACTATTTTTGGTACCGCACTGGCCACGATAAGCCTTTGTCCGAGGACTTAATGCAAGAGACGTTTTTACGCGCGTTTCAACAGCGAGCGAAGTACCGAGCGAAAGGATACTCATATCTGACGTATCTCCTCACGATCGCGCATAATTTGCTCATCGATCACTATCGCAAGTCTAAAAGTATTCCTGTCGAGGATATTCCGACAGATGCAGTGCCGTATGAGATTACCGATGAGCTTGTGAATAAATCTGACGCGGAAGCACTTTGGCGCGCGTTGCAGACGCTGCCCCAAACAAACCGCGATGCGCTCCTCATGTTCTATCAGCAGGACATGTCAGTGACAGACATCGCGAAAGTAATGAGTACGAGTGAAAATGCGGTCAAATTGAATCTGTCGCGTACACGCAGGAGACTGGCTGGTCACCCGTATCTGCAGGACATCGGGGAGTTCGAAGACACGAAGAAAAAATATACGAAACCGAGATTTCTTCGTCAGAAATAAGGACGCAATTCTTGAAATATTTTAGGAGTTTGATTTATATTATCTTCTGTTATGAGCCGAGAAACAGACCTAAATATAGAACGCGCTCCGCATATTCTCAGCACGTCTTCTAACTTGCTCGGATTTACGTTCCTGATTCTCACTTCCACCCGCATCGTCGGGCTACCAAGCGACAGCATTATTCCCAAGATAGCGGCTGGCTGCGTGGCCATCTTCGCCATCAGCTCGTTTCTGTCGTACCTATCTATACTTTCCCGTTCGTCCAAGCGCAGTCGCAATTATGAAAACGCCGCGAGCTACATCTTCTTCTTGGGCCAACTCCTTCTTACTTGTGGTGCGATCCTTCTTTCTATAAATCTCATCTGATGACACCTTTCGGTTGCTCAGCCGTTAAATACGGTGTAAGCAGTCAGATGGTCTGGTCGAGCCATTGGAGAATAGACGGTTATCTAGTAAGTAAAGAACAATGCGAAATCTGATTCGAAGAGCAGAGCAATTTGTAAAATCGCTTCGGAAATTCATTCGTTCAACGTCCGATGCAGTTTGGTCTCGATGAGACATACAGATCTCTCTGCTGTATCAATAATAATTCAGTTAAGTGAAAAAGGTCGGCATTAACAATCAAATAGCCAAATACCACTATGATCAACATCACCAAGAAAGATACTCAATCTCAAGAATTGACCCCGTATGAGGCGCGAGTCAGCCCCTTCTCCCTCATTAACAGATTCTTCGAAGACGACTTCCTTAATCCGTTCAACATGCTCTCGCCCAGTCTTTTCGACAATCGCAGGCTCGGCACAGTGAGTTCAGTTTTCCCGAAAGTAGATGTATCAGAGACAGAGAGTGAGATTAAAGTGGTCGCAAATATTCCTGGCATTGATCCGGACAAGGTCAACATCGAAGTCGGCGATGACTACCTCTCGCTCTCTGGTAAGGTTGAGAATGAGGTGAGGCTTGAAAACAAGCAAGACAAAGTGTACCGCTATGAGCGCGAGTATGGGGAATTCCGCAGAGAGTTCGCGCTTCCTGCCCGAGTAAAAGCTAACTCAATCTTTGCGAAAGCAAAGAATGGCGTCCTCACTATCACGCTTCCAAAATCCGAAGAGGAAAAGAAGCATAAGGTCAGGGTTGAGATTGAGAAGTAGCAGTCGTGCGTCGTCCGCCAACCTCCAGTCTACGGGGACGGCAGTACGATGAAACAGGTTATTACTGAGCCATACTGCGTAAAGACGAGTGTAGTTAGTGGAGACGTATTAACGGCACGATTCCAGTGACCGAATCATCGACCACACCGCTTATGCAAGGCGCGTATTAAGCAAAGAATGCAACAACTGGCCTTCCCCCATAATTTCGAATCACCACGTCTCCGCGGTAACAGAGACAAGGTTGGGTTCAGAGAAGTTACTTTTTGCTGCACGGAGTGTGCCAATCTTCTTTAATTCGACGATAGAGAATCTCAAGATCTCTGGCGATGCGCTCGCTTCGAAATTGTCCAGCAGTTTTTTTTGCCGATGCTGCCATGGCAAGACGTTTATCCTCATTATTCAATAGTTCTTGCGCACGTACCATTGCCTGCTCTACTGAGGAAATAAGAAATCCATTCTCTCCGTCGCGTATGATTTCAGGTGCAACTCCAACAGGAAACGCGATAGGCACGAGACCCTGCGACATTCCTTCAACAAGACTCAGAGAAAATCCCTCATAACGTGAAGACAGGAAGAGAATGCTTCCGTAGAGTGGCGCGAGTGCTCCAGGGATGAGATCCTTGCGCAAATTGACGTACATATAATGTTTGGGGAAACTGACTCGCAGCCAGTTCTTGAGTCTGCTGTTAGTCGTCATACAGACCGTTGTCTTTGGCACATCGGGGAATGCCCGATAAAATTGCACGAGACGGGATAAGCCTTTCAGCTCTAAAGTAAATACGTCGTTCCCAAGCCGTCCGAGAAAGACAAGATGTGGTGGCTCACGCAACGTGTCGCGTGAGGGGGAATCGAACCAATAATCCTCAATTGCATTGTGCATGACGTGTATGCGATTTGTGGGCACGTCCATACTTACAAGTTCATCACGTACTTTATTCGATGTGGCGATACATGCCGCCGCACGCATCGCTGCGAGTCCTTCAATATCGGCAATATCTTCAATTGGACGCCTGGTCTTTAAATCGAATTCGGGGATGATATCAAGCCGCTGCAGTTCCTTGAATACTTCGCGTTCCTGTTGAGATAGACTGGAGGTACGTGGCGTAGAGGCCAAGTATCCGCGCGCAGTCGAACCGAAGTGGCAGATAACAGGCACATTGAATGTGAGAAATGGAAGTGGCGTATAAGTTGTGCCCTGGATTATGTCATGCCTGAGTATTGCCTCTTTGTGTTCAAGCAGTGAGTAGAAAAACAATACGTTAGCAACGCCCTTCAGATGAACAGGCGCATCGATTAGTTGAGTACGCGGATAGAAGTTTCGGACTTGAACTTCGCGTTTCGCGAGTGCCGCTGTCATAAGCCGATTTACTTGCGCGGCACCCGTATGTGTTCCAGTGTGGACTTTCTTTTCGTTGTGAATAAAGGCGATGCGCAATCTTTTTTGTGCAGATCTTTTTGATTGCCGTTCAACGGGTTTCGAACGAAACATTCTCAACATGGACCGAGTAGCGATATATGCCCGTCCTTCGAGTCCGTATTTTTTCTCTTTACGTATCACGTATTGCGTATACTATCACGGATGGCGGATCAGAAGATATTGTGAATCATAGTATGGACTCATAATTTCTACACTCTCAACTCGAGAATGCAGATTTCATTGATTTCCGATGCTATACTTTATTTTATGCCACACACTACTCTTTTAGAATGGCAAGGGAGGGAGTATGATCATAATCCACGGAGTGCTGATTGGTACTGGGCGCTCGGTATTATTGCTGTCGCTGGCACGATAGCAGCGATACTCTTCGGCGATTACCTTCTCGCGGTTCTTGTCATTGTTGCGGCCATTGCACTCGCGCTTCATGCCGCAAAATACCCACCTCTCCACCGATTCCGCCTCACTGAAAAAGGGCTCCTTATTGGCGAAGAACTTCACCCGTTTGAACGAATGACTTCTTTTTCAGTTCTTGAGGATATTGAAGGTAAACTCCCTTCAATTATTTCCATCAAAACTGAAAGTTGGCTCTGGCCACATCTCGTGATTCCGCTTGAGGGTGTTGACGTGGATGCAGTCTATACCTATTTTCTACAACATGTAGATGAAGGCGAGCATCCACACACATTCACCGATCTGGTGGCGACATGGCTCGGATTCTGATATATATTCATTAATTGCTCTCGTCGTTCAACGGATAGGACACTAGCTTGCGGAGCTAGCAATAGAGGTTCGATTCCTCTCGAGAGCACCATTGGTGCTAATTCAATTGGCTGATAAGCATCGACAAGTAGGTATAGAATGACGTGGAAAGATTCTTGTGTGACTTTGCGTGCGTGGTTGTGTTCCTCAATTCTGAGGTTTTCAACAAGTAAGGAATCTCATAATTTTACAACTATCGGTGCCGAGCCAGGAGATTCAGAGAATGTGATACGGAATGTGCTACTTACACCGCTTGTCGCTGTCTCATTCTGAGTAAAAGTTGGCTCCTGGCTTCCATCTTTCGCATAAGCGGATATTTCGAGAGTGTAATTACCATTCCCATTAACAGTAAGCGTGTACGTTCCCACGGGTTGAGTAGTAGTAATGACGGCGACGCCTTTCGAAGTAAAAGTACCGCTATAGGTAGGAGAGAATGCGATGTAACAACCTTTGTCGCCTAGAATGTCTGAACATGCACCACCATAATACTGATTTTGCAGACCGTTCGGATTGTTTATATCGAATACCGCTTTTCTGCCAAGAGGATCGGTTAGTATCAAAGAGCTGATGTTGCTAACATTTTCATGGAATCCCACAGAAAAATTCATTTCTGGCCCTGGAGGAAGCCCATTGTACCAAGATTCATTACCTAGTTTCCATTGATTTCCTTCAAGCACCATCGCTATAATTCCAGTCTTTCCGATGGTTTTTGTGGTTGTAATAGTTAGAGTAGCTGTATTTCCCCTCACTGATTCAGTGATTGATGCAAAATCACTTATAACTGGTGTGAAACTAAACATCTCTGCCACTAGACTCTTTATGCCAGCCTGTTGAGACGCTGGCGCGGCCGAGATTTTCTGTTGCATTTCGGCTAGTGTAGTCGTGCCGTTAACATCATATTTCAAGATGAACGCCTGTGCATCGCTATACGTTTTGACCTGTTCTTCAGCAGCTTTAATTACGAGGTAAGCTTCCTTTGGGCTAGTTATTGGCGCTGATGAAGAAAACTTCGTATTATTTGAAACTGGGTTTGAGGAGGTGCTCGTAACAGGAGTGGAGAAAGTGGTGGTGGATGTCGCTGTCGCCGGGGTACTAGTGGCTAGAACTCCAGAAGAAGTTGCTGTATGGGCACTAAAAAATGGAAATGCCACTATTAACCCACCAGCAATGGCACTGATAGCGATGAGAAGCGCAATGCTTACCCCAATTATCAATATTTTGTGCGAGTGCGGATTAGAATTCCTCTTTACTTGAGCATCACGTGCAGGTGTCATATTCGCAGAATTGCTGTTTGGCTGAGTTGCTGTCAAATCATTAAGTCCTGCAGCGGCAAGACCTTCGTCTATATCAGTGTCTATCCAACCATTTGCTTGCAAGGTTGCCTTCATATCAATTGGGGTCATCCCCGCCGCCCTAGCAGTATTGATGTAATCTATGAGTTCCTTAGTAATCATGGATGAGAGCTTAATTGGTTTTAATGAAAAGCTTCACCAAAACCTATTACGA
>JAJXVZ010000021.1 GCA_021781865.1 bacterium
CGAGCGAGGTCGGGGTTGGGGAAAGCAGTTCTTGCTCGAGGCGTTCACCGATTGAAAACTCATGAGCAGTATCCCGTATTTCCTCCTCAGTCGGCTGCTCGAGGTCAATCCAGGTGACCTCACGATACTCATGCCGAAATATCATGCCTATAGAATACCACGCGCGGTTTCCACCGTTCTATTTTGTTGCACCCATGTGATACACTCTGCTTTATGGAATCAGAGAGTGTACGCGGTGGTCATAAGTCTCGTGTAATAACACGCGGTGTCTCTTTTGCTCTCGTCGCGGTACTTGCCTTTGGTGCAGGCCTTATCATTGGCGTGAACGGATCTACCGCTGGTGAGATTATTTCGCACGCTCCGTTTATTGGTGACGGACTCGATGCAACTCCAGATCCAAATGTTGATTTGACTGATTTCTGGGAAGCCTGGAATGCGCTTAATACAAATTATGTTATTACGCATGCATCCTCGACTCTTCCTTCGGTTAAAGATCGAATTTTTGGCGCTATTAGCGGCCTTGCTGCCTCTTACGGCGATCCGTATACTGTTTTCTTCCCGCCGGCGCAGGCGAAAGCCTTTGCCGACAACATCTCAGGAAGTTTCGCTGGCGTTGGTATGGAAATTGATATAAAGAACAATGTCTTAACGGTCATTGCGCCCTTAAAGGGCACGCCTGCGGAAAAAGCAGGAATCAAAACAGGTGACCAAATCATTGCTATCGACGGAAGATCGACAAGCGGTCTTCCGATTGATGAGGCGGTAAGCGATATTCGGGGCCCCGTTGGCACGACCGTTGATCTAACTATTGTTCGTAACGGGAAGTCGTTTGATATGAAAATAGTGCGTGAGACAATTCAAGTTCCTGAAATAAGTGATGGCCTCGATGCGGCTAGCGGTGTTTATCACATTGCGCTTTATGAGTTTACCTCTAATTCTGCGGAGCTTTTCGATCAGGCACTTGCACGTTTCAGAGCTTCAGGATCGAAAAAACTCATCATTGATTTGCGGGGGAACCCTGGCGGCTATCTTGACGCGGCGGTTGATATCGCGAGCCACTTTCTTCCGAAGGGTGCAACGGTCGTAACCGAAGATTTCGGCGGCAAGGCACCCAATCAGGTATATACGAGTTTTGGATATGGTGATATTCCGGCAGGAACAAAGATAGTAGTACTTGTTGATGGCGGTTCAGCGTCGGCCTCAGAGATACTCGCGGGTGCGCTTCAGGATACGCATACCGCAACAATTATAGGCACCCAATCCTTTGGGAAGGGATCAGTGCAAACACTACTGAGTCTTGATGGCGGGTCGTTAAAAATAACTGTCGCGCGCTGGATTACTCCTGCGGGTCATTGGATCATGGGCCGCGGTATAACGCCAGATATCATTGTGCCTTTTACCAGCGCGGATGCCGCTGCGAAGAAAGATCCGCAAATGGCACGTGCTATTCAGTTCCTTACGACGGGAAAGTAGACGAATAGCCTTTGATAGGCTAGTCTGGTGGTATATGAAAATAGTTTTAACTAAAGACGTGAAGGGGATTGGGAGCGAACATGACACGGTCGATGTTGCCGACGGCCACGCCCTTAATTACTTGATCCCAAAAGGGTTTGCGAAAGCCGCGACACCCCAAGCTAGGAAAGAAGCCGAACTGCGTCTTAAACAGAAGGCGGATCGTTCCGCACTCGATGCCTCGCTCCTCGCGCAGAATATTTCCGCACTCGCCGAGGCGCGCATTGTTATCCGCGCGAAGGCGAACGAGAAGGGTCATCTTTATGACGCGGTGGGGGAGCGAGAAATCGTACAGGCGGCAAAGGAACAGGCGCATGTCGATATTTCCGAAGATTCTATCAAACTCGAGAAGCCGATCAAAGCGCTCGGCACCTTTGCTATTCCTGTCGCGACAGCAAATACGTTCGGGAAATTTTCGATCACGATTGAGGCGGAAGAATAGCTTTCTTATGGCGGCAGTTCCCGTTAATGAAAGTTCCGTAAAGCCAAAACTTAATCTCTTCCTTTCATACATTAAAACAATCGAAAACAGTGTTGGATCAAATTTATTTCGAAATCTTTATTTCGAAATCGAAGGCAGCGTCGTTGACGTGCTTAATGACGGTGATCTTTCTTGCGCGACATACGTAACGACCATCTTATACATTTTCGGTCTTATCAAGGAACGACATACAACCGTAATTGCCACAATTGACGATATATCAAGATCAGGTTGGTTTGAGATCAAGGATCCCCGTAAAGGCGCACTTATTCTCTGGGGCTATAAGAAAAAAAATGATGGTACACAAGGAAAGCATCGGCACGTCGGTTTCTTTATTGATAACGAAACCGCCATTAGCAATGATTCGTCCACGCGCGTTATTGCTAAACATCATCCGACGTTTGGGACTTTCCCGAATGGGGAAGTCCGACGAGACATTCTCGCGTATTACTGGAATGATAATTTGAACGTGTGAATTAAACGTTCAAATTAAATAACATTCGCGACTTTTTTGGTGACAATCCGACCCGTGAAGTTCGTCTTGCGGCGGGTGCGGAAGGCGACCGTGCCGTTGGCTATAGCAAAAAGCGTATGGTCGCGACCGACACGCACATTCTTCCCGGCTTCGATCTTCGTGCCGCGCTGGCGTACGATTACCATGCCCGGACGTGCGGAAGCACCGTCGGCAAGTTTTACACCGAGATACTTCGGATTCGAGTCATTGAGGTTTTTCGCTGAGCCGCCCGCTTTAGTTGATGCCATAGTGGTATAAGTTTTACCTATTAATCATAGCAGAAACGGGCAAAGAGTGCAAAGGTTCATTAACGTTATCCATGTCTATAGAATTGCGGATGAATTTGATCTGATACACTAAGATAATAATGAACGAGGATTTAGTACCTATCGCGTCGCCTACGTATACGCAAGCAGATCGGCCCTTGATTCATGAGGTAACCGAACGCCTTGCACAGGCAGTTCAGGAGGGTGGACGCACAATGCCCGACAATCGCCCTTTGTTGGTTTGTAAGCCAAGGAAGATAGAGTCTTGGCGTGTTTTTAAGATCATGTCGGAATTTGTTGAGGGGTTCGATATTATTCGCCGCTACGGTCTTGCCGCAACTTTTTTCGGGAGCGCGCGCGCGTCGTTTGATGATGATATTTACAAGCATGCCACCGAGCTTGCGAGCCGTCTCGCTAAGAAAGGTTTTGCAGTAATTACCGGCGGCAGCGCCGGCGTCATGCAGGCTGCGAATAAGGGTGCGTTTGACGCCGGCGGGTCTTCCGTCGGACTCAACATCAATTTACCGGATGCGCAAAAATACAATCCGTACTTGACCGAAAAATTCGGCTTCGATCATTTTTTTGTACGCAAGGTAATGCTTACCTATGCTTCCGAAGTCTACGTGTATTTCCCGGGCGGTTTCGGTACGCTCGATGAATTCTTCGAAATCGTGACGCTCGTGCAGACGAAGAAGATCCGCGCTGTGCCGATCATTCTTTTCGGGAAGAATTATTGGGAACCATTGTTAGCTTTCATCGAAAAGACACTCTACCAGGAGCATAAAGCTATTAATGAAGAGGATATGAAACTTTATACGCTCGTTGATTCAGTCGAAGAAGCATATGATTACATCATTGCAAATGTTTCTTGTTAAGTAGGGAAGGGAATTAAGTTATCCCCACCCCTTCTCCCGTTATATCCTCATCCTGGTATGCTGTAGTTAACTACACAAATCACCTCTGACCCTATGAATCTCCGCCGCGTTCTCTCGCAAGCCGCTCTCATCATAGGCACCCTCGTATTCGCTATAGGCCTCCAGGCATACGCCCAGACCTACACTGCGCCCACAACAGGTCCAACAGGCGGCAACGCTCAAGCTCCGCTTGATACGGGTGGCAGCTATAAACTTCAAGGCAGGCGAACTTGTTACGAACATGAGTTCTAACGGGCAACTAGGTTCTGCTCTCGATGGTCTTGTGGCTGGAGGCAACATAGTAGCCACTGGCGATGTTTGCTCGCAATCTGGCGGTATATGTCTAAACAATTTAATTACCGGAGTCACTGCCGGCACCGGTCTGACGGGAGGGGGGACGTCGGGGAATGTGACGCTTACTGCTGATTACGGTGGTAGTTTTGAGGTCCTCGATGGTGGTCCAAGTGTAGGGAGTACCTGCACGATAAATAACCCGGTCACTAACTCATGTTCTTGCCCGAGTGGCTACAACCAGTCTCTTGAATATTATACAGACGGTAGCGCCAACAACAGTACCTTAAGTTCTTGCTACAACCGTGAATTGGTCGAGTGTGTTCCACAAGGATTCCCGTACACACCCTTTACACCGGGGAATTTTGCGTATAATTCCGGTTATTGTAGTAGCGCCGGCCCGTAATAAAAAAATGAATAGAGGTTTTGTATGTTGATTTCGATATCAACTCCATCGGATTGGATGGGCTAGTGTTTAAAATCACACTATATAAATATAACTATAGCTTATAGTTGCGAATATCTATCCGCGCACTCGAGTGCGCACAATATACCTTTTGCGCAAAATATCTACGCCTTAACTCCTTTGAACTTAATAAGAAGTGTATTGATAAGCCATTGCCATCCCTGGGAGAAAATATGTAAGAGATACGCAATATTCGCTTGTCCTGCAGGCGAGCTGATAATTGCCTCAATCGAGATGCCAAAATACGAGAGAGCAAGGAAAAGCACAAATATCCAGAATATAAGCTTGAACATAGGGTGATCTTAGGAGTAAGAAGTATTATATAACAAACAGAGACTAATATCTTGGTAAACCGAGATATTTGCTTATTTCTTCTCGTCCTCGAGCATATCAATAGCTTTTTTTATGCGCGTAATTGTCTCTTTAGGCCCAAGAATTGAGATAAGAGTGAACGGGTCTGGAGAACGTTCTTTCCCCGAGAGACTATAGCGTAAGGGCCAAAGCATTGCTCCCCTGCCGCCTTTTCTTTTTGTTTCCGCGATTGTAGCGAGCGGCATGAGGACATCTTTTACTGTTTCGGCGGAGATATTTTCGGGAAGAGATTTTATAGGGTCAAGAAGTTCCTCGAGAGCAGCTTTTGTTGTTCCTGGATGATCACTAGGTTCTTTTGCAATAAGTAGGTTCATGTCAAGAACTGGCTCAATAAAAAGACAGGAAAGTTCACCAGAGACCAGTTCACGAGCTTCATTGAACGTATGAGCGCGTTCTTTAAGAAGAAAAGTGGCTTTCTGAAGTCTCACAGTATCAGTGGCGCTGGAATATCGAGCATCTATGTATTTAATAAAATCAGCATCAGAAAGTTTGCGCATCCAGTGCTGATTTACCGAAAGAAGTTTCACCTCGTCAAAAATTGCAGCGCCCTTATGTACACGCGTGAGGTCAAAGGAATCGATAAGCGTATCTCGATCAAGGTATTCGCGCTCATCACCAGGGTTCCATCCAAGGAAGGCGAGATAATTCAGCATCGCCTCAGGCAACACCCCCAGATCGCGATACTCCGTAATTGCTTTGGCGCCCTTACGTTTTGAAAGTTTTGTACGGTCATTGCCGAGAATGAGCGGTAGGTGCGCATAAGTAGGTGATGTGAAGCCAAGCGCGCGCTGGATGAGTATTTGCCGCGGAGTATTCGAGATATGGTCTTCACCACGGATAACATGTGTAATATTTTCGTCCATATCATCAACCACGACGGCAAAATGGAAGACGGGCTCGTCAATGGAGCGTGCGATAACGAAATCGCCAAGGTCGCTCACGTCCATCGTAATTTTTCCATGAATGACGTCGGTGAAGGAAACAGTGCCCCTGGGATTTCTGAAACGTATGACCTCTTCCCTATCGCCTTGATTTTCCGGCGTCTCTTTGGAGATATACGCGGCGTCTGCAGCAATAAGCTTCTCAAGAAGTTCACGATGTCGTGCCCGGTGTTCACTTTGGCGGTATTGATTATCCGTTTTAAGATCGAGCCAGGTGAGTGCCTCGATAATATTTGCTTCGAATTCGGGTTTTGAACGTGCGATATCGGTATCCTCTATACGCAGGATGAATGAACCGCCAGAGTGTTTTGCGAAAAGGTAGGCAAATACGGCTGTTCTATAGTTTCCAGCATGCAGAAGGCCAGTCGGCGACGGCGCAAAACGAGTAACCACATTACTCATGGTTCATGCGAAAGCGCGACCCCGAGTATCTCACTGGCAAGTGTACGCGCAGCATTTATGTCTGCAAATCCGGAGGCTCCGAGCGCCATGCGCTTGCTAAGCTCCGGGTCATTGATGATACGGCGTATTTCCGAAACTAAAAGATGTGACGTAAGATTTTCATCCTCGATAACAATAGCGGCACCTGTTTCGGCGTAGGTATAAGCGTTTGTGCGTTGGTCATGACTTACTGACTCAGAGATAGGTATGATGATGGCTGGTCTTTCCCAGAGGCTAATTTCGGTAATAGAATTTGCTCCTGCGCGTGAGACTATAAGATCTGCAACGCCCGCTGCACGTTGTAATGACACTTCGGAAAGGTAATCAACCGGATGGTAACGAGAAGCGTGTGATTCTTTTGTGAGTTCGACCCGTGCGACCGCCTCAACGTTCTTGATATTCGCCTGCCCTGTTTGATGTATGATATTAGCAAAAGAGACAAGATCAGGAAGTGCAGATAGCACAGTTTCGTTTATCCTTGCTGCGCCCTGGGAACCGCCAAGGATGAGAATTGTCGGTACTCGTGGTTCAAGGTTGAGATATTGGCGTGCTCCCTCGGTTTCGACACGGGTGAGTGCCTTACGGATTGGAATGCCGGTACGCGCTATTTTTGAGCGCACCTTTTCAGGGAAGAATTTTTCTGCGCTCTCGAAGGAGATGGCGATCTTTGTCGCAAATTTCGCGGCAAACAGATTCGCACGTCCAGGCTTTGCGTCCGACTCATGAATAATAATGGGGATACGCAAGATGCGTGCGGCAAGCACAGTTGGCACACTGCCATAGCCTCCCTTACTTACTACCACATCCGGGTAAAGTCGGAAAAGTATTATGAGCGCGGATAGTGTTCCGGCGAGAGTGAGAAAAAAATCAGTAAAGTTCTTAATCGAGGCGTAGCGGCGTATTTTTCCTGCCGGTATGCGGATATAGATTATGCCATTTTCAAAAAGTGCTTTTTGGTCGAATGGATTCGGCGCGAGGTAATAAAGTTTTGGTGCAATAAGACGTTTTTCGCGAACCAAATCACTCATTGCTTCAGCGATGGCAATAATCGGATAAAAATGTCCCCCACTCCCCGCACTGGTAAACACGATCTTCATATACGCATAGTATACCGTGTTTCCCTACGTCGTGCGGTTTGCCGCGATATTGAGGATAAAGCCACACATAAAAAGGACGGCAACGAGCGCAGTTCCCCCTTGGGAAACGAATGGTAGAGGAAGACCAGTTAACGGAATGATGCCAAGCATTGCGCCAATATTGATAAACGCTTGCAGCATGATAATAGAGGAAAATCCAAGTGCGACAAGTCCTCCAAAAAGGTCATGCGAATTCCCTGCAATCACGATGCCACGTGCCGAGAGTGCAACGAAAAGTACGAGAAGAATCGTAGCGCCTAAAAAGCCGGTTTCTTCGGCGAAAACGGCGAAAACAGAATCACCGTCAGGTTCAGGCAAATAGTTAAATTTCTCGGCACCTTGGCCAAACCCCTCGCCAAGAAGGCCGCCCGAACCAACCGCAATTAAGGATTGCTGTATTTGATAGCCACTGCTCAAAGAATTTGCTGACGGATCAATGAATGTTTTGATTCGCTGAAGCACATACGGCCGCACAAGAATAACGGCGCCAAGCACACAAATAGCGAAGAGTGTAAGGATTCCAAAATCACGCAAGGGCGCTCCCGCTGCGAAATACATTATCGCAGATGTCGTGATGATGAGAATTGTTGTCGATGTATTCGGCTGTGCAAGCAAAAGGAACGTTGGTATGCCAAGGATAGCGATGAACGGCAACAATCCTTCCCGTACGTTCGCGAGTTGCCGTGCGCGCGGCGCGAGCCACCAGGCGAGCGCCAAGACGAGACCGATCTTTAGGAATTCCGCCGGCTGCACAGTTGTGAAGCGGAGGTTTATCCAGCGCGTTGCCCCGCCCGCATGAAATCCTATTCCCGGCACGAAAACGAGCGCGGAAAAGAGTACAGTCAAAATATACAAGATTGGCGTACGGCGCTTTATCCACGCAAGTGAAACAGCGCGTGCGAGTATAAATGCCAAAATTCCAAACCCTAATCCGAAACCTGCCTGCAAGAGAATAGTTCGGGAGACTGAACTATTTGCACGCGCAAGAAGACCAAGTGACGCTGAAGAGAAAATCGCGAAACCAGCAAGCGAGATGAGAAGCACAAGCATAACGAACACGCGGTCGCCAGAGATAAATCTCATATTTACTTCAGAAGCGCTATGGTCATACCGACAATAGCGCAGATGATAGAGATGATCCAATATCGCATCGTGACTTTATATGCTGGCCAACCGATAGCCTCAAGGTGATGATGCAGAGGCGCTATACGAAATACTTTTTTACCGTAAAGTTTTTTCGAAGTCACTTGAATAATGTTCGATAGGACGGTAATGACAAGTGGAAATGCGATAATGGGTAACGCGGCAACACCGTAGCCGTTCCCCGGAGTGTCGGTCATAAAGGCGATGACAGCGAGCGTCATAGTAAGACCCATCGTTCCGGTTTCAGTCATCCAAAAACGTGCTGGCGGTATGTTGAACCAGAGGAAAGCGAGTATCGCGCCCGTGAGTGTACCGGAAAAGGCCGCAAGATCTATTTGGTGTTGAAAATATGCGATGCCCGCATATGCCATGAATGTAGTACTGAACACTCCGCCGGCGAGACCGTCAATACCATCAATGACTCCTCCCGCGTAAAGACTGAGCGTAACGAGAACAAAAAGCGGAATTATAAATACACCGAGTGTCAAGGTACCATCCCCTGGTATGCCGATTGCCGTAACACCTAATTTTGCATAGAACCACCAGCCGATAAAGAGCGAAATCAACGTAACAAAGAGAAGTCGGGTTCGTAACCGTACTCCCCGTTCTCCGGAAGGTTGGACATCAAACAGATCATTGAAGAAGCCCATTAGCGACCCGGAGAGTAGGGCGAAGAGCGGAATCCATGTCTGGCTACGGCTTAAGAAATCAAGTTTTTCGATCAGCGGAGTACGGACGAATTGCGCAAGTATCCAAAGTCCGACAGTAACAAACGTGACGCTTACCCAAATGAGGATACCGCCCATACGCGGAGTTTTCGTTTCAGTACCTGCATGGACAGTCGTACGCAGTTTCTCGAATTCGACAGCAGGTTTACCATCGAGTGCTGTTTTCCCGGCAACTTTTTTCCATACGTGATACTTGAACAGGTAATGAACCAATAGTGGAGCAAAGAAAATTCCAACCGCAAATGAAGCCGTTGCAGGGACAAAGACCTTTATAATGTTTAAGGCAATCATAAGGACGGCATACCCGCGAAGTGTGCGAGAGTTGCATCGACGAGCGCCAT
>JAJXVZ010000022.1 GCA_021781865.1 bacterium
AGTGGAGCAAAGAAAATTCCAACCGCAAATGAAGCCGTTGCAGGGACAAAGACCTTTATAATGTTTAAGGCAATCATAAGGACGGCATACCCGCGAAGTGTGCGAGAGTTGCATCGACGAGCGCCATACCGTCAGTAAAACGAGCCTTTAGCGAGGAACCGAGAACGACAATAGCGACTGGGTGTCCAATACCGACATCAAAGACGAGAGCGAGGTTCCCTCCCGCAAGGTCGGTATAACCAGTTTTAGAAAGCAAGAGATGGGGTATGGCGTTAACTTCAGGATCGGTATTTTTCACTCTGAAAAATACTCCGTCTGTTGATGTTGCTTGCGCAAATCTGTGGGTTGTCGCCGCTGCAACTGTCGGCGCTTCAGCTACAAACGCGCCGGCAAGACGGGCGAGATCTATCGCAGAACCATAGCCACCTGAGACAGCCGTGTTCATATCAAGACCATTGCCGTCGACCGCATAAGTCTGCGTGAGGTCAAGTGCGGTGGCAACTCCCGCGAGAGTTTCATGCAGAGTACGATTTTCCTGTGCAGCAGTTGCTTCGGCAATTGCCGCAGCCCCATCATTTAAGGAAGCTGTCAGCGTGATGCGCGCGAGACTAGCAAGCGCAAATATTTGCCCCGCATGGAAAGCATGCGGTTCGCTCAGGTGAGTAACATTAGCGGGAATTGTAATCGGTGTGTTTGGCGAAAATTCGGAAAATGCCGCATACATTGTAAGAAGTTTTGTGAGTGAAGCCAGAGGGAGTTGTGCATATGCGTTTTTTGCATACAGAATCTTCTTTGTTGCCAGATCATAGACAACGGCTGCCTTTGCCTCGATCGGGATCCGGGAAAATGCACTTGGTGCAATCGGGGTCGCAATCGTGATTGGTGTCGCGGGAGATTTTTTTGCCACTCCGGTCAATGGTATAAAAATGAAGAGCGTAAGAATTCCGGAAGCGAAAAGGATTCCGATACCGATCTCACGCATAGTACGAGTGCGCTGGGCAAGTCTCTGGAGTTCAACAGAATCCATATGATTACACGGGAGAATCCAGCGCTTCTTTTTTTGCAGCGATTCGCAATTCAGCGGCACGCGGAAGATCCTCGATTCGCGCGATACCGAGATGCGCAAGTGTTTCAGTGGTTATGCTGTAGCGCATGCGGCGTTTATCTTGCGCGTCTTCCCTCCCCTCGATAAGACCACGCATAAGTAACGTACGAAGAGAGGCAGAAGAGTTAACTCCGCGCGTCCAATCGATCTCACTGCGCGTGGCGCCTCCTTGGTATGCAATGACCGCAAGCGTTTCAAGGCTTGCTTTGCCAAGGTCGCGAGCAAGTTCGTTTTCCCGGAGCTTCCCGACAAAAGGGGCTGCCTCAGGCACAGTTCGTAGCTCCACCTCAGTAGCGGTTTCAATAAGAACAACCCCGCTTCCCTCAAGAAGGGTGGCGAGTGCTTTAAGCGCTATACTGAGCTCAGTATCTGTAAAATCAAGCAATGCGGTAAGCTGTTTCCTCGAAAGTGGTTCGCCAGAAGTGAAAAGCAGCGCATGAATGGTAGCTGGGGGGGTAAGCATAGTCTATATCATAATCGTGCTACCCCTCCTCGGCAATGTATTTCATAGGGCGTGTTATAGGGGTGCGTAACATAGAACGATTTATCCGTATTTTGGGACTGAGGAGGCGGCAGTATGACTGATACGAATATCACCATGGGTGTCAAATTGCTCTGCCGCGACAGCCCCTTGTTTTACAAGTTCAAGAAGCGCAAGAAAAGAAACGATAATTTCTACCCGCCTCTTCGCTTTACCAGCAAATTCTTTAAAGGAGAGCGAGAGCGATTTCTGAACTCGTTTCGCGAGTTGATCCATCATTTCCTCGATAGTGACGAGTGGCTTCACGCGCGCTTTCGGCAACTCCTCAACTGTTTCTTCGCGCGTAGAGAGCACCCGTGCGAATATTTCGGCAAGCGCATTTGCCGAGAGATCTCTGGAGGGCGCGAAAATGATCTCGGGAGTTCTCCAACCTGCTCGTACCATAACGGTTTTCCCATATATGCGTGAGAGCTCGCGTGCTGCTTCGCGTATCTTCTCGTATGCTGTAAGCCGATTTTTTAAATCTTCGACATCCGCATGCTCCTCCTCAGTGAGTATAAGATCGGGAATAAGCGATTTTGATTTAATGAGCAGCAGTGTTGCAGCAATCTGAATGAAATCTGCGGTTTCTTCAACCGGGAATGTCGCTTGTTCCTGTATATGTTGAATAAAGTCTTCAGTGATATGCGCAAGCGCAAGATCGTTTACCAAAAGTTTCCGCGACTCAATGAGGTCAAGTAGCATGTCAAATGGACCTTCGTAAGATCCAGTTTTAACTAGAAATCCTGTTTTTGCGGCTATGGTTTCCATTGCTCAATAAAACGCACCAGGAGTCGTACGGGTGTCCCGGCGGCTCCTTTGGCAAGCTCGTCACCTGGCGCGGCGGTCATACGCGGCGCGATGTCTATATGGGCCCACGGGCAGTCGAGTTCTTTAGCAAATTGCCAAAGAAATATACCACCTTCAATTGCGCCGCCGTAACGTCCGGTTGCGCCGCTTGCCACGTTTGCCAGATCAGCGAATGTGCCCTTAATCATAGTCTCGTATTCATCCCAGAGCGGAAGCCGCCAAATATAATCTCCAGATACCTCACCGTCGTGCAGGATCTTCTCCGCAAGAGAATCATTGCGTGTCATGAGTGCGCTTGCGTGAAGACCGAGTGCAGAAAGCGCTGCGCCGGTCAATGTTGCAACATCAATTACGACAGATGGTTTAAAACGTTTCGCGTAAGTAAGCGCATCCGCAAGGATGAGTCTGCCTTCGGCGTCTGTATTCAGTACCTCGATGGTTTTCTTTGAGAGAGACTTCAAAATGTCGCCGGGACGATATGCATTATTGCCAGGCATATTTTCCACCGCGGGTATGAGACCGATGACTGACTTTTTGAGTTTTAAACGTGCTGCAAGCGCGACGGCATAAATAACTGAAGCAGCTCCCGACATATCCATATGCATTTCGTAAATACTAGATGATGATTTCAGATTAAGGCCTCCGCTGTCGAAAGTAACGCCCTTGCCAGCGAATACTATCGGAGCGTCTTTCCCACCTTGGTATTCAAGAATCGTAAACGTGGGTGGAAGGGTGGAACCTTTTGCGACGCCAAGAATAGCACCCATGCCGAGTCTGCGCATTTCTTTCTCACTCAATAGGGTTACTTTGACTGGCAAACCTTTTACTGCATCTTTAGCCGCCTTCGCAAGTACTTCTGGCGTCATAGTGCCTCCCGGAGTATTAGCAAGTACACGACAATCGTTGATAGCCTTCCCTATCTCCTGCCCTTTCTGTATGTATTTCTTAAGGGTCAAGGAAAGACGGTCGTACAAAAGTATTTCCTCAACAAGGTGCCAACCTTCTTCAGGTTTTGTTTTTAAAAAATTGAATTCGAAATTCGCCATCTCAAAATTTTCTGCGGCGATTTGCGCAAGGTCTTCCTGATTTTCTTTAAGAGCTAAGGGTTTAATAAGATCGTTGAATTGAATCGCGATTTTTTTTACTCGGTTCGTCTTTGCGACTTGAATAATCGAACGACATAGGAGTATGAACTTTCTTCGATTCATGTCTGCATACTTCCCCACACCGAATTCAAGCGTGTTTATTCCGCCCTCTCGCACAAAACGTCGGACATTTTTCGATTCCTCAACGATACGTATACGTGTATATGCCTCTGATATGTCCTCCACGCCGCTCTCTTTGAAAGTAATTTTCATCGTGCTATTTCTTCTTTTCGATCTTGAGGCCGAGTTCCTTGAGTTGTTTATCGGTGAGTGACTTCGGTGCTTTCATAACTGCAGTCTGTCCGCCGCGTGTCATTGGAAACGCCTGAACCTCGCGGAGCATCGTCTCTCCCGTAAGATTCATGACATTGCGCTCAATGCCAAGAGCGATTCCCCCGTGAGGGGGCGTACCATAACGGAATGCTTTGAGCATGTGTCCGACGCGTTCCGTAAGTTCCTCCGTCGAGAAACCCAAAATTTTGTAGACCCCTTCTAGAATCTCTGGCTTATGTGCACGTATGGAACCTCCGCCGGTTTCAAAACCATTGCAGACAAGATCGTATTGCGTTGTGCGTATGTCACCAATATGTTCCCCGCGCATGAGCCAATCAAGGTGTTCGGGAATCGGCATTGAAAATGGATTATGGGTAAAGGTCCATTTACCGGCATCATCTTTCTCAAAGAAAGGGAAATCTACGACCCATGCATAGGCAAGAATTCCTTTCTCTTTTTCCTCAGGTGTGCGCAGATCGAATTTATCGGCGCCGTATTTTTCTATCGCGTCTTGATATGAAATGCGTGGAAACGGCTTTTCTTTAAGGGTGTATCCCATAGATTCGATAACGGTTGTCACCAGACCCTCAATGGTCGCCATTACTTCGTCTCTCGTGACGAACGACATCTCAAGATCGAGCTGTGTATGTTCGAAGCCACGATCGGCGCGTAGATCTTCGTCACGTATGGCACGTGCGATTTGAAAATATCGTTCAAAGCCGGCAGTCATGAGAAGCTGTTTGTATTGCTGGGGCGACTGCGGGAGTGCATAGAATTTCCCCGGATGGAGACGGGATGGAACAACAAAATCACGGGACCCCTCAGGAGTTGATTCGGTTAATAGCGGTGTCTCGATTTCAATGAATTCCCTCGAGAATAAATATTCTCTGGAGCGGCGAATAAATTCGCTGCGGATCTGCATATTCTTTTGCATCCGTTTTGAACGGAGATCGAGATAACGGTATTCAGCGCGAACAGCCTCATCAATGCCGTGCGTGTCTTCTAAGATATCGAACGGCATGGCGTCCGATGCGTTTAAAATTTCTATAGCATGTATCTCAAGTTCTATATCACCGTTTTGACAATCGGTCTGTATATTCTTTTCCGGGCGTCTGTTTACGGTTCCTTCGACACGGACAACGTACTCATTTCTGGTATCCTTTGCCACTCCCATTGCCACGCTCCCTGGAAGAACGATGCCTTGCACGAAACCGCTTCGATCGCGGAAGTCAAAAAAAACCATTTTCCCTTGATCGCGACGTATGTTCACCCAACCGAATATACAAACCTCTTTACCAACATTCGTTCCAAGATCACGTATGAGTGTACGTTGCATAATGCGTATACGATAACATAAAAACGGCCGGAACACGGTATGTTCCGGCCTGATACTTACTTGTACGGCAATGTCCTTTTGAGGTATGCGAGGAAGTTCCCGCCGCATATCTTAGTGACCTTTTTCCCATCGTGGAAGGCCTCTTTAAGCCATTTTTCTACCACCATGAAAAAATGGCTACCCTCCATGATGATTTCCTCGTGTCTATCCGGGAAGTATTCCCCGAATGGTTTCTCGGATTCCAACATTTGCGTCATACGAGCAAAATGTTCTTTTGCCTGTGCCATCGTCATGTCGCGGTGAATGCAATCAGATCCAATTCCAACATGATCGATCCCGGCACCTGTCACGGCATTACTAACGTGACGAATGAATCTTTCGCGGAAATTCGACAAATTCGTTACCGGGCATATGAAAAAAGTCATGAGCGGTATACCGACGTACCCGTCCAGGGCAGATATCATCCCGATGATATCACTCGATATGTTCCGCGGATGTTCATACACCGTACGAATGCCGGAGTGACTCGCGACTGGTTTTACAGGAAGCTTTTCACTGCAAATGAATTCCAGCGCATCCATCGCCGTTTGAGGTGATGCATGGGATATGTCGAGCGAAATCCCATGATCCGCAAACAAGGTGATTAGATTTCTTCCCTCCGCAGTAAGAGGGCCGTTTCTCTCAAACCCGCTTCCGTATTCGGTTTGACCTTTGTATGCGAGCGCCATGAACTTAATTCCCATATCTGCGAATTTCCGCACATCAGAACAGCGCCGCAGTTTCTTTGGTGCGTGCTGCATACCGAAGACGACTCCCATATGTTCCGTATTTACGGGAATGTCACTTTTTCGACGAACATGAATCACATTCGGGTTGGCGAGCGTTATCTTTTTGAATCTCATGTGTTCCCGGAGAGCCTCATCCCGATCCTCAACCAGAGTAGATACGCTCGTTAAATGAATCACCGAAATGTTCGGTTGCTTCAAAGTATTCACTTTCGGATCTTTCCCCGGATTATCGAGAAACCCGAGAGAATCAGCATATTGCTTTCGCACGGTAATACCTCCCATTAAATGAACAAACCCCTCTATGAGGGCCATTTGCTATTTTATAATAATAAACTTAAAAGTCAATACACCCCGATGGTGCGACGCACTTCTTCCATTTTTGCCTCGCTTATCGTGCGAGCTTCCTGCCGTCCTCTCGCAAGGACGTCATCGATAATGCTTGAGTCATCCTTGAGTAATCCGTAGGCAGCGCGTAACGGCGCAAGATAACGATCGAGATCTTCTATCAGGAGTTCCTTAAGCGCTTTGTAATTGCCGCGATGCGCATCATAAAGCGGTAGCAGTTCCGCATCGGTCCTGACGAGTCGATGCATTCGGTACACATTTTCGGGTCGTTTACCTGAGGAATCGGTCACGATGCTCATGATTTGTTTTGCAAGTTCATCACGCGAGGCGAAAATCGAAATGGTGTTCCCATAACTCTTGCTCATCTTCTGGCCGTCGATGCCGGGAACCGTTGCGACCTCAGGCATAATGTATGCTTCCGGAAGCCTAAAAACATCTGCTTTGAAAATTCTATTGAATTTTTCCGCTACATCACGTGTTATTTCAACGTGTTGCTTTTGATCGGCACCCACCGGTACAACCGCCGTATCGTAGAGGAGAATGTCTGCCGCCATCAACAGAGGATAATTGAATGTTCCGACGCTGATTTCTTTATTTTTCGCCTCCGCATCTTTATATGCGTGCGCACGCATAAGATAGGGCATCGTAGTTATGGTGTCGAAAATCCAACACAACTCAGTATGTGCTGGCACGTCCGATTGTTTAAAAAAGATGACTTCTTTCGGATCAAGTCCAGTGGCAATATATGCTCTCACGAGTTCACGTGTGCGCTGACGCATTTCCTCGGCGTCTTGCACGGTATTGAGAGCATGATAATTCGCGACAAAAACAAGCAATTGGTACTTCCCGGTTTTTGAAAGCTCCACAAGCTGACGCATCACGCCAAAATAGTTGCCTATATGTAAATCGCCCGTCGGTTTAATCGCAGAAAGCAAGATGGGTTTTTTGCCGGTCATGGAATGACGATACCATAAATTTACCGAGTCTATGATCTGAAAATGCTAAGGTGCACCGCGGTTGTTTTTCAAAGGAAAAATCTTAACAACATTATTACCGCAAACGCTACGATCAGAATGAGCACAGGAACGGCGACACTTTTCAAAAATCCAGTGGCGGCAGAAGAAGTACCGCTGGTAAGAACGGTGGGTGCAGGCGTATGGGAATAGGATTGAGAACCTGTTGGCTGATTCTGAATACTTGTTTGATAACCTCCCGCGAAAAGAGAGGAGCCACCCTCTCCTGCCCCAACAGCGGCTAACGGCGGTGGAAGTGTGCCGGCGGGAGGGTTAGCTGACAAAGGAGTCCCGGTAGAAGGAGTGTACGCAGAGGTTGTTGACGTGGATGCAGCTGAGTTCGACTGATTTGAAGGCGGTAAGGTATAAACGGGAGATATGCTACCGGCTTGGTTTTGGCTAGTAGCGGAAGGTTTCCAGGTGGTTACAACATCACAATTCGTGCAATTGAAATTGAGTGCGTAGCTTGTGCCATCAACAGTGCCGCCCGTCGCTTCGCCCGTAAACTTGCCTGCAGCATCTATCTTGACGCCCGAAAAATCCACCCACCCAGCCGTCTCATCCCAAGCGAAACCCGAGAGGTTCCCTGCCCCGTCATTCTTTACGCCGCCTTCCGTTGGGGAAAAGTTGATCCAGCCATCGTTAGCACTCCAGGCGTAGCCCGTGAGAGCGGTGCTAGTTACCGTGACACCTCCATTCGTCGGATTGAAGTTAACCCACCCACCCACGTTACTCCAGGCATACTTGTATGTGCTGTTAATGCTGCTAGTTGCAGCAAAAGCGGTGGAAGCTCCGAAGAGTATAAGGCCGAGCAAGAGGAGAGCTCTTTGGAGAAAATTATTTCTTTGTGGCGGTAGTTGTGATTGCATGGATAGTTGTTGTCGTCGGCGTTGTGGTTGATGGCGGCACGACGGTTGTTGATTGCGACGCCGTTTGTTGCGTCACGGGCCCTACGGCGATAAGCTTGTCCTCCGACGGACGATAAAGTATGGCCGTACGAGCGTTTGCATAGATGATGAGAACATCGCCGTTTTCGGCATTCGCAAGAAATGGCTGCGTCTGTTTGACGGATGCGGCGTCTGTGACAGTGACCATGGTAGGTGTTTCATTTGCTGGTAGTTCAATAAGCCTTCCGACCTTTTGCAAGATGGCATCTGCCTGCTGTTGACCCGCAAGTCCAGGATTCTCCTGATAAACCACATAACGACCGAGCTCATAAAACCCGTACGACCAAAGGATTATGATAATGAGAAAGAACCAGATGAAAAAGCGGCGAATAAAACGAAAAAGACGTTGAAATAGCGTTGTGTGTTGTACCGTGTGCTCGTCAGAGGACTCCATAGGTGATCAAAGTATACGTTATTACGGTGATGTCGTCGACCCAGAGTTTCCCGCAGTTATCCCCACCGTCGCAGTACAGGAAGCGGAGCCGCCAGTTCCGGAGGCTGTGCCGGTATAGGTGGTGGTTGCGGTGATGGCGGAGGTGGTGACTGAACCTGAGGCAGGCGTGCTTGAGCCGA
>JAJXVZ010000023.1 GCA_021781865.1 bacterium
GGAGGATTTATTTCTCATCCGTAATCCACGATTCAAATTCATCAAAGATCATGCGACCGAAGTGAAAGCTTTCACGAAAGAATATTGCGGAGGGAAGCCGATTGAAGAAGTCGGAGAATGGTTTTTCTTCCCTTGGAACAAAACTCTTACGCATTACCTCCCCCATGACGAGCACCAAGAGATACGAACCGCTCGTAATCGCAACATTATAACTAAAGAGGAACAGCAGAAGCTCTACGGTCTTCGCGTGGCATACGCCGGCCTTAGCGTTGGCAGTCATGGCGCGCTCACATTCGCGCTTATGGGCGGTGCGCGTCATATCAAGATTGCCGACCCGGACAAAGTCTCACCTTCAAATTTAAACCGCATCCGCTTCGACTTTCTCGATGTCGGTCGTGGGAAGACTGATCTGGTGCGTGAGTATATTTATCAACTGAACCCCTACGCTGATATCGAAACGTTCGATTCAGGCGTTACGGAAGAAACCACAGATTCCTTTCTTAGGGAGGCTGACGTACTTGTTGAAGAAACTGACAATCTAGAAATGAAAATTAGATTACGTCTTGCGGCACGCGAACGTGGCATCCCGGTTGTTATGGCAACGGATAATGGAGATAACATCATCGTGGAAGTGGAGCGATTCGACATCGACAAAACAAAGCCGCTCTTCAACGGAATCATTGGGGACGTGAATTTGGAAATGTTTAAGTCTTTCACATCATCTGACTTGCCAAAACTAGCGACAAAAATTGCTGGCCCACAGTTTGTAACCGAGCGCATGATGAGCTCATTGCTCCAGGTTGGCCATGAGATTTATTCGTGGCCGCAGCTTGGCGATGCCGCCACGCTATCGGGTGTCACTATCGCGTATATTTTAAAACGACTTGCACTCGGACAGCTAGTGAATGAAGAAAAATGTGAATTAAGTCTTGACGCACTCCTTGATCCGGAATACCACGCCTCGAACGTGAAGAATACTCGTGAAAAGGCTCGGGCCGATTTCTTGGCTGCAATTGGCCTTTAGAGTATGGATACGTCGTACAAAGAGAAAGTAAAAAAGATACTTACTGCTGCAGTCGCAGCCCCTTCAGGAGACAATTCTCAGCCGTGGCGTTTTGTCGTGCACGACAACTCAATAGAATTCCATTATCTCCCAGAAAGAGATAACCCTATCTTCAACTATGAAAAAGGAGGAACATTGATCGCAATCGGTGCCGCTTTGCAAAACGCCGAACTTGAAGCACGTGCACAAGGGTATACACCAAACGCAATTTTCAACGAAGGCGGCGGTTCGTGTGTCGCAGTCATGCGTCTTACAGGCGGCGGTAATCTTAATGTCATCCAAGGCCATATGAGAGAAGCTATTTTTAAGCGGCATACGAATCGCCGAGCATACGAAAAAATACCGCTTTCGCGCGAGATGCGCGAGACGATTCTAAGCCCGCTTATTTCCGGAAGTGCCGACCCGAAACTCTTTCTCATTGAATCGCAGGAAGCGATGGAAGAAGTATCACGAGCGCTCACGACTATGGAGGAGACAGCGCTCGGAAACCAAACGATGCATAAACTTTTTTTCAGCAGTATTTTCTGGTCCGAAACGAGGAATCGTGCAGGGGAGCAAGGACTCTATATCAAAACGCTCGAATTGCCGCCCCCCGTTCAAGCACTGTTCTGGCTTCTGAAGTATTGGCATTTCGCAAGATTCTTATCCAGTGTTGGCTTCCCAAAGTTTGTCGCGCGGACGAATGCGCAGCAAAACGCCTCTGCCTCTGCGTTTGGTATGATCACTGCGCCGCAGTTACGCCGCGTTACGTATCTTGAGACAGGAAAAATGCTTGAGCGCGTATGGCTTCTTGTGGCCGCACAAGGATTATCACTACAAATTGTAACAGGCATCACATTTCTTGCGCGTTCCATCATACATAACCCTGATACGGCACTCCTCCTTAGTGATGAGGAGCAAGAACACGTGCGGGCTGCCTACGCGATCATAAAAAGAAACATCGACGAAGAGTACGAGCCGATTATCGCTTTCCGTATTGGCACGAGTTCCGCTCCAACTGAGGTGACGTATCGTCGTGCGCCGGAAATTACATTTGAAGACTAATATGAGCGTCACGACTTTTCCAAATACTCGGGATGAACAAATAAAATTAATTCTCTCTGAACTCGGTAATTTGCATCCCAAATCAGATACTGAAAAGTATGCAATCGAACAAAACATATTATTTTTTAAATCTATTCAATCTGTATTTTCGTACAGTCGATGGTTGTATGGAACAAGAAAACACATTCGTAGTAAAGATTTGTTGGAAATAAACGAACTACTCCCCGATTTAGATGAAATTTTTCACGCTAAAATGGCGGAAATTGAGCGTAGTGCGCATCCTGGTATCATTCGTCCGATAGTTGAATACGTAACTGAGTTTGCGACAAACATTTCTCAAGACAAGCGTTTACGCATAGCATCGCTTGGTAGTGGCAGTATGGAAGTTGAACGGCAAATAATCGAACAATTACAAAAAACGAAAAACGTAAAGCCACTGACGATTGTCGGCTTCGATGTTTCTTCCAACACCCGTGCATTTGCAGAGAAAAATCTAAGTGTGCTCACGAATGTGCGAATTGTTCAGGAGATTAAACTGACTGAAGAAAAGCTCGCCGTGCTTGAACGAGAGACACAGGAACTGATACTCGTTGTCATATCAGACAACGATATTTTCGCACTTTCGTCATACTTTACACCTCATGCATTCGATCTCGTCATAACAGCTCTTTTTTTACACCATCTCAACGAGGTCGACAGAATCAGATTGGTGGAACAGATGCGAACTTTCGCATCGCGGACGCTGAACTATGATGGATATAAGAACGAGATTGTTATTCCGATTCTTAGCATGATAGGTTGGAATAGCCCAGTGTTTTTGAATGCAGCTATTTTTTCAACGATTCGTTTCCCAGATCGTGCAGAGACGTTACGTTTGCATACTGATACAAAAATCGATTTCTATGGTCATGGGCATTACCGTGCTATTTTTTCTGCATAATCTTCTATGGATGGAATCTTAGCAATTGGACTTAACGCAGAGCTTCTGTCGGTAGGCGTAGTTGCAGCACTCCTCATTTCTATTGGATTTACCGTGTTTTTGAATGATATGGAGAGTATAACTCACAAGTCGTTCCTTGCTCTTACAGGTACATCGGTCATTTGGAGTTTGTTCAATTACGGCATTTATAAATCACCTGATCCGATCATTATGCTCTGGATTTTGCGACTCATTATGTTTACTGCAACTTGGTTTGCGTTCTCGCTCTTTACATTCTTTTACGTGTTTCCAAATCGAAAACAGATCTTACCGATGTGGTATCGATTTTTGTTATTTCCAGCAACAGTAATCATTTCTTTGATGACTCTTTCACCACTTGTTTTTACAGAAATAAGCAGTTTTTCCGCTAATGGTCAAATACAGCAGGTGACAAGAGGTCCAGGGATCTTCTTATTTGGCATACTTGTTTTTATTCTTGATTTTGGAGCAATCTTACTCATCGCTCGCAAAATGCTACTCGCTCGTGGCTCAGCAAGGAATTCGTACCGCACTATTCTTATTGGTACGGTTACGACTATTTTTTTGATTATCATATTCAGCTTCATACTCCCCGCTTTTTTTGGCAATTCTACATTCGTTGCATATGGAACCTTAGCCCTTCTTCCATTCATTGGCGTTACTGCTTATGCGATTGAACATGGCCGCGTATTGAATGTTAAAGAAGTCGGTGTAGCGTTTTTAGTAAGTGCACTCGCTATTGCAACGTTTATCGAGCTTATTTTTACGACTAATCCGATACTCATCTTGTTCCGCATCAGTTTGTTCATACTCATCTTGTTTGTCGGGCTACTCCTGATTCGTGGTGTTGTAAAAGAAGTTAAACAACGTGAAGAAATTGAAAAGCTCGTTGAAGAACTCCAACAAACGAACTCCCGGCAGGAGGGGCTTGTCCACTTCATCGGACACGAAGTGAAGGGCTTCTTGACCAAGGCGGCTGGCGCGTTTGCTGCGCTCTCTGAAGGGGATTTTGGAGAATTGCCATCGACACTGAAGCCGTTTGTCGACCGTGCGCTTCTTGATACACGAGAGAGTACCGATTCGGTAGCAGGCATCCTCAAGGCATCGAATTTGAAAAAAGGGACGGTAACGTATGTGAAGGAGCCATTCGACCTCAAGACGCTCGTGAGAGAAGCAGTCGAGAAGGCAAGGCCGACTGCAGAACAAAAAGGCATCTCGCTTTCTTTAGTCATCGATGACTCGTCGTCGTATCAGATGACCGGAGATAAAGCGCAAATCAATGATCATGTACTGCGCAATTTGATTGATAATGCAATCAGCTATACGCCCTCAGGCTCCATCAATGTTTCCCTCAAAAAAGAAAATGGAAAGATAATTTTTGCAGTAAAGGATACTGGCGTCGGCATTACCGAAGAGGATAAGAGGCGGCTCTTCACCGAGGGCGGTCACGGGAAGGATTCGCAGACAATCAACGTTCACTCCACCGGCTATGGGCTCTTCATTGCGAAGCAAATCACCGAGGCACATGGCGGCACTATTCGCGCCGAGAGCGATGGGGCGGGGAACGGCGCGACCTTTGCTGTCGAATTGCCAATCTTATAAAGAGAATTTTGTTTCCAACTGCGAGCAAGTGATTGCGTGCGCCTGAGGAAGCGTAAACATAAATTTTTCGACATTGTTTTTGCGTGTCAAAAACAGAATGATAGGATAAATTTGTATGCCTACAAAAGAGAAAGGTCCTGCACGTGTGTGGCCCGTGTTTCGCGCATATGGCACAGCGGCATTTCGATATCCGCGGCTTTTGGTAATGGCGATTTGCGCAGCAGTGCTCATTGAAGTAGCGGGAGTCATTGCACCGCTGTACCTGCGCCAATTCATTGATCTCCTCTCAGCAAACACGCCGACCCCGGGGATCGTAAGCGCCATTTTCATGACACTCGTGTTTTTTACAGCCATAAATCTTTTTGGGTGGCTCGGACAACGGGTACGTTTATGGGCGTTGAATCGGCTGGAGTCTCAGGCCATGGTTGATCTCTACCAGAGCGCGTTTGATTATCTGCTGGGGCATTCGCATGAATTTTTCATCTCGAATTTCTCGGGAACGCTTACGCGACGTGTGACACGTTATGCGCGCTCATTCGAGCAGGTAATGGACAACTTGTTCTTCAATTTCTTTCCCGCTTTTATATTTGCCATTGGCATTATCACGGTTCTCTCATTGCGGAGCGCGCTATTGGGCATCGGGCTTTTCGCATGGACGGTAATTTTTGTATACATTCAATTCAAGATGACGCTCAAGCGTCAGGCATTACGAGCCGCGCGCACTGCCGAAGATAGTAAGGTGACGGGCTTTTTGTCCGACGCCATACTCAATCATTCAACGATTACGGTATTTGCCGCTAAACGATACGAAGGGTTTCAATTCGCTGAACGTGTCAAACAATGGTACCTCGCGACGCGGCGTGCGTGGGACGCTGATTTGTGGATTTTTGGCATACAGGGGATTCTCGCTGTCGGAATAGAATTTGCCCTGCTTGCCGGTGCCGTATTGCTTTGGCAGCGCGGGCTGGTAACAGTGGGCGATTTTGTGCTTATTCAAATTTATATCCTGGGCCTCATAAACCGTATTTGGAGTATCGGAACAAACATGCGCCAGCTCTATGACGCTTTTGCTGATGCGACTGAGATGATCGATATCCTTGAATTACCGTATGAAATACAGAACATAGCAAATGCGGTGCCGTTGCAGGCGGGGGAGGGTGCAGTTACGTTTGATCATGTCAATTTTGGGTATCATGACAACCATTCCATACTCCAAAACTTCAGTCTCTCTATACGATCACGCGAGAAGGTTGCACTCGTCGGTTCCTCGGGCGCGGGGAAATCGACCATAGCAAAACTGCTCCTGCGTCTTTACGAAATTAAGGGCGGTACGCTTAGTATTGATAATCAAGATATCTCACGTGTGACGCAAGAAAGCCTACGTTTTTCAATCGCTTTTGTTCCACAAGAACCGCTTCTTTTCCACCGATCGCTCATGGAAAATATCCGTTACGGTCGGCAGAATGCTACCGATGAAGAAGTTATCGAGGCTGCGAAACAGGCGCACTGCTATGAATTCATTAACCGTTATCCAGAAGGATTTGCGACGATGGTTGGTGAGCGTGGCGTTAAACTCTCCGGTGGTGAGCGCCAAAGAGTCGCTATTGCACGTGCCATTTTGAAAAATGCACCAATACTTGTTCTTGACGAAGCGACCTCCAGTCTTGATTCGGAATCAGAAAGTCTCATTCAAGACGCGCTTTTGAAGTTGATGGAAGGGAAGACGGTCATCGCTATTGCGCACCGACTCTCGACTGTGATGCATATGGATCGCATTGTTGTGATGGAGGGCGGCACGGTTGTCCTCACAGGGACGCACAATGAACTTCTCGCACACGAGAGTAATCTTTACAAAAAGCTCTGGGAGATTCAGGCGGGGGGATTCATTCGTGGAGATTAGAGTAATTTATAACCCAAGTCGGAAACCGTGTTTTCTGGACGAGGGAGATTCTACGTGGGTCTTGCGGGTAACGTCACTTCCTTCCAAATTCAAATTGGGTGTAGTCGACGCAGTAGTTGTGGTAGCAAAGGTTTGTATTTTAAGTTTGGCGGCTGCACGAGTGAGTACATCAAGACGTGCTGTGGCAGAGAGAGAATCATGAAACACTCTGGACGCACCGTTTTGGTCGTGTTGTGTAAGTAACACCTGTCCCTGTGCGGCAAGTGCGGCGGCATTCGCAAGCGCATCGCGTGCGCTCGCTGAACTCGCGGAATCGAGCGTGCTCGAGGCGGTGTCTATAATGGCCGCGGAATCACGCAATGCTGCGTTCACTGCGTCTTGCAGATCCTGCATATTTTCTTGATTTCTAACTGACCATACACGTATTTGAGATGATGTAGCTTGAACGGTGTCTTTTATTTGAGCATTTGCAAGCAAGGTTATCTGGGCCTGAATGGCGACCTGGAGATGCGCGGTTGCGCCTGAACCATGCGAGTGTTTGTTCATCAGGGTAAGCACATTTTCATATGCCGCGAGTTGGGCCGCAAAATCCGTCGCAAGCAAGTCCGCTGCAGTCGGACTCTGTGAACGTTCGTGCGTTATCGTTGTTATCGCGTTATTCGCATTTTTCATGAAATTTGTGGCAAGTGCGGCTTCTGTTGTAGTTCCGAGTCTATTTTCGTTGGCGAGTATCGCAGCTTCGTTGATACGCCGTTCTGCGAATTTCATTTGTAGCGATGCCCGTGCTTCTGGTGAAGCTGCGAGCGCTATTTGGATAGGTTCGATCAAAGCAGTTTTTATCGGGTACAGGACATTGCCGGGGAGTACTCCTTCCGCCGCATACGCAATACCGCCTGAAAAGAGCACTAGGGTTAATATGACCGCCGTGACGATGCTTATTGGTCGACGCAAATACGCAAACAGCTTATCAGTAAGTACTACATAGCGTGTTCGTTTCGGCAGTACAGACGGCTCTCGGACCGGTTTCATGATTGCGTATTCACGTAGCAAAGAACGAATTTTTCCGCGCTCGTTTTCCGTGAGCGTGACATGTGCTCCAGTTTCCTTGATGAGTTTTATCAAATTAGGTTTCATATAATTATGTGGGCCTTCACGCAAAGCTCTTTTAGCCGTGCGAGCGCGCGATGGATGCGTACCGACACTACATTCTCAGAGACATCGAGCAGTGTCGCGATTTCTTTCATAGAAAGGCCGTCAATATAACGCATCGTGAGTGCCACACGATATGTATCTGGCAATTCCTTGATAAGAGTGCGAACTTTCTTGAGGGTGATATCGTCATCGAGTCGATCTTCTTTCTCAGAACGACTCCCGACAGCGATAAGGGGATTCAACTCGGAAGCGGAATTTTCGAGCAAAGAATCGAGAGATTGCTCTTTTACGCGACGATATTCGTCAATAATGAGATTGTTGAGTATTCTATATAAAAAGCTCTTCCAGTGTTGCACCTCGTTTCCCTCTTGGATGTAATTCCATGCCTTAAGGAACGCATCTTGGATAAGATCTTTTGCACGCTCACGGTTTGAGACGCGAAAAAATGCATGTCGGAATAGAGCGTCGGCATATTCGTCGAACGCCTTGAGAAACGCGTCTTCATACGGCTGTTTCATGATAGAAACCCTCAATTGGGCTTTCTGCATCATACGCCAATTAAGAGGTGCTGTCGTAGTTTGCATGGGTAAATTAGAGAGGCTCTCTTATACTAATTAGAGACGCGCAAATGCACGTTTTCTTACGTTTTTTCTGTAATCCGAATAAAAAAGTTTACGAAAATCATAGGACGTATTATGGTGTAGAGGACCGT
>JAJXVZ010000024.1 GCA_021781865.1 bacterium
TCGGCGTGTTCTGCTATATCAGGTTCATGCGTGATAAGTACAATAGTGCGTCCGTGCTCACGATTCAACTTCTGAAGTGTACCAAGAACGATTAGGCTCGTTTTTGAGTCAAGGTTACCGGTCGGTTCGTCAGCGAGAATGAGCGTCGGATCGTTAACGAGTGCGCGTGCAATCGCAACGCGCTGTATCTGGCCGCCAGAAAGCTGATTCGAGAGATGGCTAAAATGTTTCTCAGTGAGTCCCGCGGCGATCAGTGCGGAAGTCGCCCGATTCTCGCGTTCGTGCGGCGGGATATTTGCGTATATAAGCGGTAACATGACGTTACGAAGTACGGTGGTGCGTGGCAGGAGATTGAACGCTTGGAAGACGAATCCGATTTTATCTTTTCGGACACTCGCGAGTTCGTCATCGCCCATTGTGGACACATCGCGACCGTCGAGTACATACTTACCGGAGGTCGGGGTATCAAGGCAGCCGACAATATGCATAAGTGTCGATTTCCCGCTTCCGGAAGGTCCCATGACTGCAACGAATTCGCCTTCGTTAATCGAAAAGGAGACGTTTTTAAGTGCCGTGTACGTCTCGGGGCCAGAGCCGTATATTTTCGTTATGTGACTGAGATCGATCATGGTAATTATCCACCCCCTCCACGGAATATGCCACCACCTATGCGTCCAGGCCTACCACCACCTGCTGCATTAAATATAGAAGGCGCAGAAGATGTTTTTGACGCGGTTGTACCAGCGATAGTTTGAATCACCACTTGCGTGCCAGCGACAAGACCGCTTTCTATGATTGTTTTGGTATTGTCAGTAAGTCCGGTTGTTATGGCGACGCGCTGCGGTGGCACCGCACTGATTGCGCCATTCGGCGTCTCGCTTCCCTGAAGCGGCGGATCAAAGATATCGACGTAATCCTGCGTTCCCAAGGTCTTTATTGCACTTACGGGTACAACGAGTCCGGTTTGAATTCCGGTGATTATGTCAGCAGTCGCGCTCATGCCTGGTTTTACGTTTTGATTTGGCGTGTCGAATGTTACCACCGCATCATATGAAACGACTCCAGAGGAGACCGTGCCAATCGCATTGACTGAAGAGACCGTACCGGCAATCGAGATATTCGGCAAAGCATCAAATGTAAGCGTCGCTTTCTCTCCGACCTTGAGTTTTGCCGCGTCCACCTCGTTAACCGAGATATCGACATTTTGGTTGTCACTCACAACGGTGGCAACGGTGGCACCGTTACCGATAGTCTCATATTGCTGGACCGCGATTGCCGCAACTATTCCGCTGAAAGGAGCCCGTACAACCGTTTCTGCGAGATTCTGTTCAGCAACCGCAAGGGCATCCTGTTTCTCTTGGATGGAAAGTTGGTCTGCCTGCACGCTAAGTTGGTCTGCGCCCGCTTGAATTTGCGCAAGGGATGCCTGCGCCGCCGTGACAGCGCGCTCATCGCTCGTCACATTTGCCGCATCGCTCGCAAGTGCCGCAACGTTGCTGTTAGTCGTTGTGGTGTAGCCAGTAAGGGTGTTGATCTGTGGCGTAAGTGTGGAAGGAAGTCCGAGGTTACGGTTCGCGAGTGTTGTACTCACGAAATTAAGGAAATTTGTTGATGCCTTGAGCGCATCCGAGATATCGGCAGCAGCTTGATAGGACTCATTGATGAGCGCTTCTATCGTGGCGTCATTGGCATTGCGTGGTGTCGACCTGAAGTCAGCAAGTGCTTGAGTATATGCTGCATAGGCAGCTTGATAAGAGCTTTCGGCGAGAATGCGATATTGTACAACCGTCGAGTCATAGGGTTCAGTCATATCGCTGTAAGCATTTTCATTCTGTTCGCTAGTACGACCAGGGACCGTTGTGCCATGCAAAATGGTATCAAGGCCAGTAATGACGCTCGGTAGGTCGAGGAAAGCGGTGGAAACATCGTTGTAACCATTCTGGTGCATTTGTATGAGGTTTGCCTGTGCTGTTGCGAGGGTGTTTTGTGCCGAGGTAAGTGTTGACGTTGCTGCGGGTTCTTGGAGTTGAGCAAGGGCTATTTGTGCCGATTGCAGTGCCTGTTGGGCACTCACAACAGCCTGCTGCTCTGTTGTAGGATCAAGATAAGCAAGAGCTGTGCCAGCACTGACGTGTTGTCCTGCCGTTACGGGTATGCTGAGCACTTCTCCCGAGGATTGTGACTGAACGTCAATATTGGAACTTGCAGACACCTGACCAGTCTCAGTCATGGAGGCGGCAACGGTACTCGTAGCAATGATAGTGGTGACGTATCGTGGTGCGGTTGAGGGGGTATTAAGTGCGCCATTGATGTAATATCCGGCGCCGATGACAGCAAGCACGCCAATCATGCTAATAAACTTATGGGTAATGGCATATTGCCGGACGGCAGAAAAGCGAGTGATGGAAGTATTCATGGTGTTGATGATGTCGCATAAATTGAGAGAACGTGAATAAGGTGAGCGTCTATACGGCCTTGACTATCAGGTTCACCAAGGACGATAATTTGGTCTCCAGCGACAAGTGATGAGGTACCCGTGTCGTTCTCGCCCCGGATTAGCGTGGAGGGGCTGATGAGAACTATTTTATTTGTCCCCGCTCGTGTTCTTAAGGAAAGTGTTGGAAGTGTTACTGCCGTTATAGTTCCAACCGAGCCGTGGTTATTCGGAATAAAGCCGTAGTAAGGCATCATGAAACCGTTTGGAAAAAATGAAAACGAGAAATCGTGCTTTGCATTATGACGTTCAAATAAGTTATGGCGTGATCCAACCACGATGCCAGCGTGGAAAATAAGAAGAGCGAGAACAAAAGCTCCCACGATACTTGCGATAACACGAACCTTCCCGGAAGAGGTTATTTTTTTAATCTTTTTCATTTTAGAGTGGATTAAGCCGGTAACGCAAAACGTGTAAAGACAATTCGTGCATTACGATTCGTATGCCACAATGACCACACAAGTGCGCCGCTAATTATGGCAAGGAGCAGGAGTGCAATCGATGGCAATGATGCGGCGAGAGAATAGAGCAATTCCTGCCAATAACCATGCGAAAAGCTATCAAGGAAAAGTGAGGCATAGTCATAAAAACCGGAGATTTTAAATTCACTTGCAACATACTGTAGCGTTGGAACAAGCATGAGTGCGGAAGAAAACGCGATTGTACCGAATATTACGAGTCGGAAACGTGCCGCATTTTGGCGCGCAAGTGCTACACGCGTAAGGACCATAGAAAATAATTCGTGCGGAGGGTCGATCTCTTTGAAAAGTGTTACGTTTTCTTTTTTTGTCATTTCTAATATATACGGAATCATGTACCATTTTGGTGCATCTCATCGAGATACTGGCGCAGCTTAATAAGGCCACGATGGTGTCGACTTCTTACAGTGTTTATAGGTTCGTCAATGATTTTACTTATCTCCTCGAACGTCATTTGGTTCATGTAGCGGAGGAGTAATACCTCTCGGTACTCGGGCGTAAGTTTTTTAAAGAGCGCTTCCACGTATAGCGCATCATGTGTGCGTGCAACAATTTCATCTGGCAGATCCTCTGGATCCACCACGTTTAAAATTTCGGCATCACCATACTCACGTTCAATATCTGAAAAGACGAATGATTTCTTTTTCCGCAGATAATCAATAGCAGTATTTCGTGCAATGTGCATAAGCCAAGTCTTGAATTTCGCATTACTCGAATCGTATTTCTTTAGATTTTTCCACACTTTCAAAAAAGTATCTTGTACAACATCTTCCGCTTCGTCACCGACTGATCGTGCCGCAAAAGAATACACGCTTTTCAGATGGCGTTGTACAAGTAGTGCAAATGCATCCTCATTCCCAGTCAAATATTCGGCTATTAATTCTTCATCGGTTCTTCCCATTAATCCGTATTGTATCTCATCATATATTTTATTTACGCGAATCCAGGGAAGTAATCTGTCTTAATATGAAGGCGTGATACGCCCATATTGCGAAGAATATTTTTAAACGCCTCAACCATGCCATGTGGACCGGAAATATAAAAGATGCGCTCCCGATAATCAGGTATTTCACTGGCAATGAGCGCGCTGTCAATAGTTCCTATATGCATATCGGACCCAACATTTAATTCATCACCCGCTCCTGTTATAGTGTAAATAGTTTTCATACCGATTTTCCGCGCCGCACCATCAAACACATTCTTATACGCAATCTCAGAAGCTGTTTTATTTGAGTACAGGAGTGTGACCGAGCGCGTATCTTTAGTGTCGACGAGATACTGCACCATACTGCGAAAAGGCGTTACACCGATGCCACCAGCGATAAAAGCGAGCTTGTCCGTTTTGTTTTTTGGCAGCACGAAGTCTCCAGCCACGTGTGAAGCAGATATTGTGTCGTGCATGCGCATCATGCCAAGCGCTCGTTTAAAGCTGCTCTGCGATTCATAGAATTTCACGCCAAGACGTATGAAACCGTCAGTTTCGGTTGGTGAAGAAGCGATAGTAAAATAACGACGATTACCGCGGTTGTCGGCAAGGCGATGTCCGAGGGTCCATTCTATATATTGTCCGGGACGAAAAATAACCGGTCGATCCGGCCTAAATACGAATTCGTAGATTCCGTTGGCAAGTTTGTTCCTCGCGACCAGCGTCAATATAAAACGTCCTTTTGGGCTGGCGAGATATGAAAAAATATTACCGACCAACAACGCGGTCTCCGGTGCAAAATAGAAGGATCCCAAGTGAATGTTTGGAGCGAAGAAGAAACCGACAATCGCTCCGTACAGAATCCGTAGAGAACGACTCGGCGGCATGGTAAGCGGCTCGGTAAGCATTACGAATGCAAGAAAGAAGAATGGGGAATGAATGAATGTCTGCATAATCGCAATGAGCGGATTGCTTCCGTTTGAGGTGAGTATTACGGTAAGCAGCGCCACGACTGAAAAAGATAGGACAAGATCAAATCGATGAATTTTTCGTACGATAAGTAATCCGCCAAAGAGCACGAAAAAGAGAAGCGGAATATTACCAGCGACCCACCAAGTAGCCGATTGATTGAGTACAAACGTTCCAAGCACGACACCGAATGCTGCCGGATTAAAAATATGTTTATTACCAATTGCAAAGATATATTTTGACGCCATAGCCCAAGCGGCCGCGAAAATGAGAAAACCAAAACCTGCGTAGTTGGTGGGGGCAACAGGATTAATGATCAGGGTGAGTATGAGGCCGGTGATGTATACCGATTCAGTGTTCGGCATTGCGCCAAACCCTTTCGCAAAAGCGAAATTAACAATCCAGCACGTCATGAGTATGAGCAGAGTCGAAAAAGCAAGATCCACAGGACTATAAGGGAGGAGGCCAAATGATCCGAAAGCGGCTGCAGCGACGAGCAGTACAAGAAGGTAGTACAGCACGAGGCGGTACATTGTTACCCGATTAAGGAAGTTATCAATGAATGTCATAAATTATGCTTTTGCCTGAACAAGTGCCGAGGTGAGCGATTGCACGAATGCTTGGCTTGTAAAGGTTGCACCGGACACCCCGTCTATGTTCGCGTTCTGAGATTGGATGGCTTCTTGGATTAGATACGGCATCGCTTGTTGGTTAATAAAAACCGAAGTTGAGTGACTGTTCGGATACTGTAGGAATTTTATGTCGGCAAGTTGTCCGTTTCGAACAATCGCCTCCACTTGAACAGCACCATAATACGCATTAGCTGGACTACCCGTATATGATCCATTGATATATTGTCCGGATGGTTTCTTTGGTGCCGGGGTCGGTACCGATGTTATTTTTGAAGTCAGGTTATTTGTTGTTGAGACTGGTGCAGATGGAGTTGTTACTGGTGCTGAGTTATCAATCTGAGAAAGTGTCTGCAAGAGCGCTTTGTTTGCCGTTTTGTACGACTGGCTTGGAGTTGCCTGAGTGGATCCGACGGCTATAGACTGTCCTCCGCTACTATTTTGCAGTAGTGCATAAACAGCCGAGATAATGATAAGGCCAAAGGAAAGCGCGAGTTTCCTGAAGGTCGATGAGTGCGATTCTATTTGTGAGGCAGCCATGACATGATATGTACTATACATACACGGTGGATATAGAAATTATTTCATCCCCACTCAATCATCTGATACTACACGAATACCGTATGCGTAAACGACACCATTTTGTAGATGGCCTGCAACATACACGTTTTCACCAACAGAAAGGGCGTGAATATTAAATCCGGAAGGGGGCACGATGGTCCAAGTTCCCTCGTCTGAATCAAGGTCTGTATCGTTGTATGAAATGACAAATGTGAATCCAGTATCATTAAGAGATGTGATGACTCCACGATAGATACCTTGATTTTGGTGTGAGTCATGAATTTGTTCGTACCAAGGTCCGAGTATGGGAAGTTGATCTTTATCCGCCTCAGAGAGGAGAAACGAATGAAGTGGTGTAAGGTCCACGAGTGTACTACCAACGATACCAATGGCAAGTATCCATAAAAAAATACGAAGAAGGGAGAATCGATACATGGGAGTAATTTTGCGTATTAAGAATTCAAGAATTACAAGGAAGAGTATGAAGATGAAAAAGGATGTCCACGGGAAAAGGATGCTGAATTTCAGTAGCCCGCGCTCACCGAACTCGAGGAGGAATTGAACACCACTTGCATGAATACTGAAGAATACGAAGCTAAGCGCAAAAAGCGATCCGACAAGTATGAGTACAGAAGCCGTGCCAATCAGGATAATACGGAGCATGAAATAGACCTTCGACCGCATGGAAACTTCCCCACGGTGGATCTTTTCAAGCACATTTTTCTGAATATCAGTTTCCTGCGACATAATGCTTAAGCGTCTCGCGGGCGCGATGCAGACGGACGCCTACTGTACCAATCGGTACGTGGAGCACGTCAGCTATTTGTTGATAAGCAAGTTGCTCCAGGTAATACAGAATGATGACTTCGCGGTAGTTCGGAGAGAGCGCCTCAAGTCCGCGTTCGACGAGCGCGCGCATCTCCATGCGTTCTTCGTCCCCCGCAGGATCGACCTCATACGCCGCGTGTGCTGAAAATAGATCGAGGTCGACCGTCACAAAGGGTAACCGACTGTTCTGGCGCATTGTGTTCACAAACATGTTATGTGCGATTCGATAGATCCATGGCGAGAATGATCGTGTGGCATCGAAACCTTGGATGTTCCGATACACCTTAATAAATACTTCCTGCACCGCGTCCTCAATATGAGCTTTTTCCGAGAGAAATTTCCTGCCGTATCGGATTAGTTTCGGTTGGTACCTACTCATAAGTACACCGAAGGCAACCTCATTCTTCCCTTGCACGAGCGTCGCAAGTTCCTCATCAGTCTTGTGTGTCAGGCTCTCGTCCATTTTCTCCCAGCATCAAGAAACGACATTCGTCGGTGAGCCTTCCGAAAAGTGTCGAATGTTCTCAATCGAGGCATCGAGGATACGTGTGATGGCCTCGGTGGTGTTGAAGGCGGTATGCGGGGTCACGAGGACGCGCGGGTGTTCGATTATGTAGTGATTTGCGAGCGCAATCTTGAGCGCGTCCTCGTTCGGGTGCGGCTGGACGAGAAGTAAAGTCTCATCAGCCATATCACCCTCTTCCTCAAGCACATCGAGTCCAGCACCAGCGAGTGTGCCAGTCCTGAGCGCTTCGACGAGTGCCTCGGTTTCGACGACCGCGCCACGGGAAGTGTTGATGAGATAAGAGCCTTTTTTGAACGCACGAATATTTTCTTTATTGACGAGGTGGTGAGTATGCGCATTATAGGGGACGTGCAGTGTGACGATGTCGGAGACCATAAAGAGTTCCTCCAAGGGGGCATAGGTGAAGCCGAGCGTCTTAGCGAGTTCCGCATTCGGATACGCGTCGAAGCCGACAATCTTCATGCCGAAGCCCTGCGCTATACGGATAGCATGTGCGCCAATGTGTCCGGTGCCAACAACGCCTATGGTCTTTCCAGCGAGGTCGAAGCCGCGGAGGCCAGTCGGAGAAAATCCACCTGTCTTGACGTTCATTTCAGCCTCGCTGATGCGACGCGAAAGCGAAAGTAGGAGCGCGAAAGCGAACTCAGCAACAGTGTTTTCTCCATAAAAAGGAACAGTCGCGACGGTAATACCGCGTGCTTTCGCCGCCGCGAGGTTGATATGGTCGAAGCCAGTCGAGCGTGTCGCGATGAATTTTAGTGACGGGAAGCGGTCGAGCTCAGACTCGCCAATATGCGAATCGATAAAAATACAGAGCGTTTCAGTGTCGTTGTCTTTCAGGTCTGGGAATGTTGATAAGGGTCCTTCGTGGAAAGCGACATTGTCTACCTTCATCTTCGTTCGCACGTACGCTTCCTCCCACGGTTCGCTCGCAAAGTAATGAATTTTCATAAGTATGTAG
>JAJXVZ010000001.1 GCA_021781865.1 bacterium
CGGTACTCAAAACGTGGCTCATAGAAGAAAAGGAGGGGAAATTTGATAATCGGCCCATCGTCATTGGTCCGACATCGGGGAATTGGGGTATGATTTCTGGTCTCGTCGCTCCACTTTTTAATGTGGCTGGATTCCAGGCGGTTGTCGGGAGCGATGTTCCCGATGGCAAACTGGTTCACCTCAAGTCATCGGGGGCAGAGGTTCTTGTGGCACCCGAAGGCGTATCAGCAATTACGTATGCGCTTGAGCTCAGCAAAAAATCTGGATACCATTTAATAAATCAATATACGCATCGTGGGACATATGAAGGTGGTAGGTGGACGATGAATCACATCGTAAATGAATTTCACAGAATTGGGAATATACCATCGGTTTTTGCTGCGGTGACCGGCACTTGCGGTACGCTTGTCGCTGCTGATCTTTATTTAAAAAAGGAGCATCAACCAAATCTTAAGATTTTTGGCGTCGCGTCCATGTCCAAAGCGGAAGATATTCCAGGGAGTCGGTACCCAGAGAAACTCGAAGCTTTGAAAGAAATTGGTGGATTTTCTTATGAAAATATTATCGAACTTCCACTGATCGCTGGCGTAACGAAAGACCGAGTATTCGCGCTGAACGCAAAACTTTTTCAGCAATATTTTCTTTCGGTCGGACCGACAGCAGCGCTTCTTATAGCAGGTTTCTATGATCGATTGCGAGAACATTATGAGCACGGAACAATAGATTCTCTAAAAAATAAAGATGGCAAAATTATCGCCGTCTTGTACTTTATGGACATGCATCTCCCATATCTAGAAGATCCTGAATACCTCAGCTTCTTCCAAAACTAATTTTCCTTTCTGAACTTAAAGAGACTAACTGTTTATTAGGTTGTTTGAACTAATCTCTAATAACACGATTGCCAAGAAAGCTAAAAAATTCATCACGACGATCTTCCATACCTATTTCCAGTATGTGTGAAAGAGGTCGATATTCTGGCGTATATTCGTAATGACCTCGAACTTCCCCATCCTTGAAGACACGAATGTGGTATTGAAAATAAAAGTTTTTTAAGTAACGGAGACTAACCAACTCATCGTGATCTTTCCATGCAACGAAATGGTTCTTGAAACCCTTTTGAACCAAAAATGATATGAATTCTTTCATCGATTGATTTGGGGCGACTCTCCCCAAAATAAAATCTTGACGTCCTTTGTGTCTGACAATGCGCAATCTGAGAGTGATATCTCTGATAAAAGGATGATAGGGAGTATAAAGTCTCCAAAAAACGTACTTAAGACGATCATGGAATGCGTAGGGAAATAGAATCTTTGAGCGGGGGATACTTTTGACAAATACCTCCAGAGAGTTTGGTGACTCGGATTTCATAATCAGACGATTTTTTAGTATACTAGCATCTCGCTGATTCATTATCCACACTTACGTAATCATTATCTCATCTTTCGCGATGATGCTAGATTTTGATGCTATCGTATAGCAGAGTTTTGTGCTAAAATAATCAAACAGTTATGATTATTACGCATCACGGTGGACAGTGTTTTAAAGTGACGTTCGGCGATCTCACACTCGTTTTTGATCCTATCGCCAAGGGCGCGACGCTTCCCGCGGTGCGCTTTGGTGCGGATATCGCGCTCGTGTCGCGTGATCATCCAGATATGAATGGTATTGAAGAAGTAACCTATGGTGACAAGACCCCTTTCTCTATCACAGGTCCTGGTGAATATGAGCGACAAGGCGTTGTTGTTCAGGGATTTCTCTCGCACAGCAAATATGGTCTGTCAAAAGGCCAGACAGAATCTGTAAACACTATTTACATGGTCAATCTCGAAGATATGACACTCGTGCATCTTGGCGCACTTACCGATACTGAACTTCCACTTGAGGCGCGCGAAGGTATTGATAAAATAGACGTTCTTTTTGTACCGGTTGGTGCGAGTGGCGTACTTTCTGCGACTGACGCACACAAGCTCGCGGTGTCACTTGAGCCGAAGATCATTGTCCCGATGCATTGGAATGGCATGGGAGAGCCCAAGGCACTTGAGGCTTTTCTGAAGGAGGTGGGGAATGACGGTAAGAAAGTTGATAAACTCACTCTTAAGAAAAAGGATCTCACTAATCATGATGGGAGTATACTAATACTAACATCCTAACTTACATGAAAACTGTCTTCGACCATATTGAGCGGGTAAAAGGGAAGCCATACCATATTCGTAAAAAAATTGCTTTTACGGCGGCGGCCTCGTGTGCAACGCTCGTCGGTCTGGTATGGTTCATTGGTAACATTTCTTTCGGCGCGTTTACCATTCAGGGAAGTTCGTTTGCCGAAAGCGTCGGGCAAGCAGGTGTAATTACAACCAGCGGCAGTGGCGAGCCTTCGAATCTCGCGGGTGCCGCCGCCGCTCTACCTTCCAAGAACACAAACGCACCGGCGCATATTGAAATTATTGATACCGCGTCTTCGACCGTGGGACAAGCAGGGGCAGAGCAGACAACGATTCCATTTTGATAATTGCGAATACAAATATTTAAGAAATAGACAATGGCTTCGAAAGATAAAAACTCCAATACACCTCCTATGGCAGCGAATGTTATCGATCAACCGATCGTTTCGGAGATGCGCACATCGTATCTCGATTATGCGATGTCAGTCATTACGGCACGCGCATTGCCAGATGTACGTGACGGTTTGAAACCAGTACATCGTCGTATTCTTTATGCAATGAAGGATATGGGGCTCATACCTGGGGCAAAATTTCGCAAAAGTGCAACTGTAGTCGGTGAAGTGCTCGGTAAGTACCACCCACATGGAGATACAGCAGTTTATGATTCAATGGCCAAGATGGCGCAGGAATTTTCCTACCGTTATCCGCTTGTGCTCGGTCAAGGAAACTTTGGTTCCATTGACGGTGATTCTCCAGCGGCCATGCGATATACCGAAGCAAAGATGTCGCGCATTGCGGAATCGTTACTTGCCGATCTCGAAAAAGAAACCGTCACCTGGAACCCAAACTATGACGCGACGCGTGAGGAACCGAATGTGCTTCCCGCGACATTACCAAATCTTCTTTTAAATGGCACGCTTGGTATTGCCGTTGGTATGGCAACGAATATTCCACCCCACAATCTTCGTGAAGTCGTTGCTGCGGCCATTCATCTCATTGAAAATCCAGAAGCAACGACAGGCGATCTTCTTTGGTTCGTGAAAGGTCCCGATTTTCCGCTCGGAGGCATTGCCTTCAATCAGACGGACATTGCACACGCTTACAGTTCAGGCAAAGGACCAGTAGTTGTGCGTGGTGAGGCAGAAATCATTGACGATGGAAAGAAAGATGTGAGCATCGTTATTACTTCTATCCCATATCGTGTGAATAAGAGCGAGCTAATTGCGCGTATCGCGGATCTGGTGCAAGAGAAAAAGCTTGAAGGTATTCGTGATTTACGCGATGAATCAACAAGTGACATTCGTGTCGTAATCGAACTAAAAGGAACAGCACATCCACAAGCCGTTTTGAACGCACTATATAAAAACACAGAACTTGAGAGCACTTTTCATTACAACATGCTCGCCCTAGTTGAGGGCGTTCCAGAGATACTTTCTTTGGACGGCATGCTTAGGTATTTCGTCAAACATCGTCAGGAAGTAGTGAAACGTCGTACCGAGTTTGATTTGCGTAAAGCGGAAGAGCGTGAACATATTCTCCTCGGTCTCTCAAAGGCACTCGATCATATCGATGAGGTTATAGCCCTTATAAAAAAGGCACCGGATGTTCCGAGTGCCGATACCGCACTCCGCAAAAAATTCGGGTTTTCCGAAAGGCAAACAGCAGCAATCCTTGCAATGCGACTCCAGACGTTGGCAGGCCTCGAACGTAAGAAGATCGAGAACGAGCTCATGGAAGTACAGACACTCATCAAGAAGCTCAAAGATATCCTTTCTACACCAAAGAAAATCCTCGCTGTCGTAAGAAAGGAACTTGAAGAGCTTTCTGAAAAATATGGAGATGATCGACGGACAAAAATAACGCGTGGCGGGGTGCAAAACATTTCAGTTGAAGATCTCGTTCCGGATGAGGAATCAATGTTGCTTCTTACCCAAGGAGGTTATGTAAAGCGAACGAATCCAGACGAGTACCGGGTGCAGAAACGTGGTGGTGTCGGTGTTGTTGACATAGCAACAAAGGAAGAAGACGCAGTGACACATTTCCTAGTCGCAAGTACTCACAGTGATCTTCTTTTCTTTACCGATTTCGGCAAGGTATATCAACTCAAGATGTATGAACTCCCAGAAGGGAGACGTGCGACTAAAGGTAAGAGCATTATGAATTTTCTTTCGCTCGCAGCCGAGGAGAAGATAACCTCCATCTTGCCAGTACCAAAAGGGGCCGCGCTTGAAGTTTCCTCAGTCGTGTTTGTGACTGAGGCGGGTATAGTAAAACGAGTGGCGGCGCGTGCTTTCGCAGATGTGCGTCGTTCGGGAATCATCGCAATCAATTTGAAGAAAGGCGATAGACTTGTTTCAGCACGCCACGTTTCGGAGAATGACACGGTGTCTATTGTAACTGCGAAGGGGCAGTCGATTCGTTTCGAGGTCGAGAATATCCGTGAGATGGGACGTGCCGCAGGCGGTGTACGCGGAATGAATGTACGAAAAGGAGATCGTGTGGTCTCGGCGGAAGTCATTCCTGCTGTTGAAGCAAAAGATTCTTCTTTACTTGTTATTATGAGCAAGGGTTACGGGAAACGTACTAAGATTTCTGAATATAAAATACAAGGCCGTGGCGGTTCTGGCATCAAAACTGCAAAAATGACACCAAAGACCGGTGAGATTATCGGTACAAAGGTTATCGCGGGTAATCTCGACGGTGAGGAGATCGTGGTCGTTTCAAAGAAAGGACAAGTGATTCGCACATTGGTTTCTGAAATTTCAATACTTTCTCGCGCTACTCAAGGTGTCCGTATTATGAAAATGCGCGATGGTGATGCTATTGCAAGTATGGTGTCATTGTAATGATTCTCACATACGTATCGTGTGGGTGAATGCGTACATCAGAAGACAAATCTCACGGCAGTTTTTTGGAGGCTCTAAATTATCTAACGATCTCATTCTCGACTGGTAACACATTCGCACTAATCATGTAATCAATACGTGGACCGCAGGGGTGGCAATGTGAACAGTATACAGAATTTCTGGAGCATCGAAAACGTCGGATTGCCAAATTCAACGACGTCTCGCAAAAGATCTTCCCTCGGCATTTTAGAAGAATGTAAATTTAGTTAAAAATCCACAAAGGAGAAGTATTCGAAATACTTCTAGGTATGATTCATGTGTCTTAGTTAATTTAGAGTTTTTTATATTGTTGATTGTGCATATACAATTACAATTATGGTTAGTATATGTGCTATTTTATAGGCATGAGCGCGTTGTTTAGTAATCCGCAAAAGAATGTCTTACAACTAGGATTGCGCGAGGGTATGAAAATTGGTGATTTTGGCGCAGGTTCTGGTCATTATTCTCGCGCGGCGGCAGCCGTTGTTGGGGTAAGCGGTAAGGTCTACGCGATTGATATACAAGAGGATATCTTAAAACATTTAAAACTAAATACTAATGAACGTCATCAAGGAGTCATTGAGACATTATGGGGCGATATAGAGAAACCGGGAGGTACACACCTGCGTGATATGTTGCTCGATGCCGTCATTCTTGCCAACACGTTCTTTCAAGTCGAGAATCGTTTTGGATGTTTGGGAGAAATAAAACGTGTTTTAAAATCAAGCAGCAAACTCGTGGTTATTGACTGGGCGGGTAGTTATAGCGGCATGGGTCCAGCGCCTAAAAAGGTCGTTTCCGAACACGAAGCTGAGGATTTTTTTATTAGTGGCGGTTTCCATAAACTGAAATCGTTTCGTGCAGGTTCGCATCATTACGGGATTGTATTCACTGCTCCATGAAAATTTCCCTCTTCCAAGGCATTCTATTTGCTGTTTTCGGTTTTGGTGCGATAATTGGGCTCTTTGTCTTTACAACGCATACAGGGAATACGAATAATAGCAATACTATCGGCACCGTTGTTATTTGGGGAACGTTGCCCAAGGCGAATATGCAAAACTTCCTCACCGAGATAGGTCAAACTGACCAAGCAATTAAGAATGTCTCATATGTTCAGGAAAATATATCCACCCTGCCGAATGATCTTTCCGCTGCTATTGCGACTAACAATGCTCCGGACCTCATTCTAGCTTCGCAGGAAGAACTCACATCAATTTCAAAATATCTTATGCCAATTCCGGTAGCAACACTTCCCACGAGCACATTCGTAAATACCTTTATTGGAGAAGGGAATCTTTTCGCCATCCCCGGGGGTAGTGGTTACTACGGAATACCATTTCTAGTTGATCCACTCGTACTGTATTCAAATCACACAATTCTTTCCTCTAATGGCATAGCGAAGCCTCCTACGACTTGGGAAGCGTTGATGGGGCTTGTACCAAATGTCGTATCTCTTACCCCCGCACAGCAGGTTACACGGGGTCTTATCGCGCTCGGCACGTACGACAATATCCACGATGCTCGTGGAATACTTTCTACCTTTTTCTTACAAGCAGGTGTTCCAATATCTTCATATACATCAAGTGGCAGTTTAGCAGCTGATCTAGGCACGCAGGGGACTTCAAGCGGAATACCACCAGGTGAATCGGTCATTGGATTTTATACGCAATTCGCCGACCCATCGAAGGTTTCATATACTTGGAACGCCTCGTTGCCCGATTCGCAGCAAGCGTTTCTCGCAGGCGATCTTGCACTTTATCTTGGGTACGCTTCTGAAGCACGTTTCTTCACGCAAGCGAATCCAAACCTCGATTTCGATGTTACTCCGATACCACAACCAGCGACCGCTACTACAAAAAATGTTTATGGTCTTGTTTATGCATTCATGATTCCACGTGGAGCTGCGAATTCTTCAGGTGCGTATCAAGTCGCTGGGCTTTTCTCAAACTCGTCTGAACAGATTGCTGCCGCAGCGACGGGTCTCGCACCCGCGACCCTCAATCAACTTGAAGAACCCCCTACTGATCCAGTCAGTGCCGTTTCATATGCTGAAGCACTTTACGCAAATGGCTGGTTGTCCCCAGCGCCTGCTAGTACAGACACGGTGTTTTCAGGTATGATTGGGAATGTGATAAGCGGTCGTTCCTCGATTAGTATCGCTCTTTCTTCCGCAGAACAGGCATTAAACTCTTATTTGCAACAGCAATGATCACACACGTTTTCACTACTATTCGTCGGAATGTGATTAAACTTTATCTCACTCCATTCCTTGTGTTTTTTCTTTTTTTGATAGGGGTTATACCTGTGTCTGTTCACGCTACAGGTAGTTATTGTGATGCCTCAATACCTTGTCCAGCTGGTGAGACTTGCTATATGCCGCAAGGAGGTCCTTTTGTGTGTGTCGAGGCAACAAACCCATCACCGACTAGTAATCTAAATCCGTCACCGACTAGTAATCCAAACCCATCACCGACTAGTAATCCAAGCTCTAGTAATAATCTTACTCCTGGCCCAAGCATCACCCTTATCAATCCGCTGAGTGGGGTCGATTGTAGTGCGGGCAATGGTAGTTGCTTAAATGCTTTTCTTCTTAACATCCTGCAATTCGTCATACTTATAGGTTCTATCGTTATTGTTTTAATGCTGGTGTTTGTTGGTTATAAATTCGTCGCGGCACAAGGTTCTCCAGAAAAAATAAAAGAAGCACGAAATATGCTCCTCTGGACCGTTATTGGCGCTCTAGTGCTCCTTGGGGCACAGGCGATAGCCATGGGTATTCAAGCGACGGTGACTGCACTCACAAGCGGTAGTTAAATATGAATTTAGGTGGTGGCACAAGCTTCAAAAATTTCGTCGGGAGTGGCACGACGGGTGTTATTGGCATTATTAATACTTTTATCGTGCCAGTTATCTTCACACTTGTATTTGCCGTTTTTGTCTGGAGTATAGTGAATTATTTTTTTATCCATGGCGGTGAGGAGGCAAAACGAGAAGAGGGTAGACAATTTATTCTTTGGGGAATAATTGGAATGGTAATACTTTTCGCCGTATGGGGAATATTGAATATACTGTTATCCACGCTCGGCATTACGCCATCTGCGTGATATGGCATACTTTGGCATATGAGATCCGTAATTCGTTCCTTCGTTCTTTTATCGGCATTTGCCCTACCGGCATTTGCATTTGCTCTTCAAATATCTGTAAGTATTGGCATTGGTAACAGTTGCGGTGCGAGTAGTATATGCCAGGTCGCAAATACTATCCTTTTTCTCATAAATGAGGTCCTAGTGCCGCTCATTTTTGCGATCTCATTCTTGGTTTTTCTCTACGGCGTTTTTAAGCAGTATATATGGAGTAGGGGAGATGAGGCGGCGGTCACAAAAGGGCACACACTCATTCTTTGGGGAATTATTGGTTTTGTGGTGATGGTGTCGCTCTGGGGGCTCGTGAATGTTGTTGCAAATACGTTCGGACTTGGCGGCTATACGGCACCACCCTTACCCGTATCGTATCCAACGTATTAATCAATATATGAGACATTCAGCGCTTACAAAAATTCTTATCGTTGAATTTCTTCTTCTTTGCTTCGTCGAAATTTTTTCCAGCCCAATGATATTGTTTGCTGCCGTCAAGCCGCCCTGCTTAAGTGGTTATATTGGTATAAACTGCACTCCCGTCTCTTCCGTCTCACCTAGTTCCAGCGGCATCAATACCTATTATTTACAAAATTATTCAACGAGCATCATTAATATTATTAATGGAATCGTCGCACCAGTGATGCTTGCCGTTGCATTTGTCTTCTTTCTCTACGGTGTGTATAAATATTTTTTCTTAGGCGCAACGAATGAGTCTGAACGTGCAAACGGTCGACAATTTGTTCTCTGGAGTATTATTGGTTTTGTTGTCATATTTTCAATCTGGGGACTCGTAGGGCTCGTAGGTAGCACATTCGGTCTTTCGTCGGGCGGTTACGCGCCTCCATATCCGACGTTGTAGAGACTATCCCCATAGGGTGCGGAACTCAGTTGACTCAATTCATAAGGACATTATAATTACCTTGTTACTCACTTATCGACATTATGAAAAAATTTCTCGCCCTTTCTTCAGGAATCCTTGCGGTATTTGCATTACCTCTCATCTCACTTGCTGCGATCAATAACGTTTCGGACGCTGGTAATTTTATCATCAATACAATTAATGGCGTTATTGTTCCAGTCATATTTGCCTTGGCGTTTATTGTTTTTCTTTGGGGCGCATTTTCCACATTTATTATTGGCGCGAACAGCGATGATGTAAAAAAGAAAGGAAAGAATCTCATGCTCTACAGCCTTATCGGTTTTGTGGTAATGGTTTCCATTTGGGGTCTTGTAAACGCTCTTACCGGTACGATTGGTTTTGGTAACAGTTCTGGCATTACGGGTGGTACACCTAAGGCAGGGGTTCAAATCGGCGGATAAATGTCCGTTCTTTACGCGTTCGTCGGAAGAGTTGCTGCACAGATAATCAATCCGATTATCTTACTTCTGGCTGCCGCTGCATTTGTTTTATTTATTTGGGGCGTGTTCGAATTTGTTCGACAGGCAGGGGATGTTTCGAAACGGAAAAAAGGCCGCGAAGCCATTCTATGGGGTCTCGTTGGACTTCTTATCATCTTTGGCGCTTATGGCATCATTGACATGGCTATCGGATCATTTAATTTAAGCCCCAATGGCCAATCAACAATCGAAAATGTCCTTCTGCCAATACATCAATCAAAACCGTAGAAAATTGATAAGAGATAAAAAAGAAGGCCGCCAAAAATTTTGGCGGCCTGATTCACGGCATCTTATGTACCCATGAACCAATATCGTGGAAGGGGTACGCCCTTTTGTGGCGTGAATTGAAATGTATTTCCGATACGTTCGTGGCACGTATTAGAAACGACCTCCTCTTCGGTACATGTATATGGTTTTTCGGGTCCAACCCCGTCAGAAGTTCTATATCCAAGACGGCTAAGATTCATCCAAAACGAAGTTTCAAAGCATACGTTCTTACCGTCCGGTACAGATACTATTTTGGTGGACCCATCAGTTCGCACATGAAGGGTATAAAGATGTGTTGCGCGAGTTATATTACACTCAGGAACAACCACCTGGACAATTTTTTTATGAGCCCCCGGCATTTTTTTACCGTGTGTGATCGGGGCGGCAGCATTGATCCCCATAACGATCGCGACTACGATCGCGACAAAACGTACGAGACTCGACGTCTCTTTTGGTATGATGACTTCTTTTGCCGTCATTAACGCGAGCTCGCTCTTGCCAAGGCTAAGGGTGCGAATCTCGCATAACAAGGGAACCCAATGCCTCCCCTCAGAACATTTTATCTCGGTTCTTTTACCAAGAAAGAAAATCGTGCCCTCATGATTTGTAGGTACGTCACGCTGGTGCCTCACAAGCGTGTTGAAGGTAACGATACACCCGAGACTGATCCCAATAACTCTTCCAACGAAGGGAAGGGGGTAGTAAAATTCTTTGGCGAAGAACCACCAAGAAACATAAGCAACCTCAGTCCCTGCGAATATACTCACGATCAGTCCTAACAGCTGGCTCTTGAGGGGGTTAATCTTCATTATACAACCTCCTAAGTATCATGTGGCAAGAACATCTTCCCGTGTATAATATATTATGTATTATAATAAAGTCAATAGATTCATGATGGTTCAACGCCGTGTGAACATTAAGTTCACTTTAACGGTTCGTTTTCAGGCATAAAGCATACATTACTAATCCCATCGAGCCCGCAGGGTGTCCAGTGAAAAACTCAAAAAGAAGTACTTAACGAAAAGTTGTAGAGTCACTCCTCAGTAAATGCTCTCAAAAGTGTTCAGGAGGTGCGTTAGATATTACACAAAATCTGACTCTGTCCCATGTCTTGTGCTGAGGAGAGGACTCGAACCTCCATGGGTTGCCCCGTCTGCTCCTAAGGCAGGTGCGTCTACCAATTTCGCCACCCCAGCATTTTGAAACAATACTATAGATCTGTTATATTTTCTTTAACGCGCCTATAGCTCAGTTGGTAGAGCAGCTCCCTCTTAAGGAGACGGTCCCTGGTTCGAGCCCAGGTAGGCGCACATTAGTACGTTGCGTGTGCCAAGCCGCAGAACGGTTTAATGCGTATTCCCAGTAAAAAAGGCCTCACACGTAAACGTGTGAGGCCTGTATGTAACCCCGTCTAAGGGGCGATCATTTTCTAGGGGTGGTTATCACCGTAACGTTCTTGACCACATTAACGTGGTTTCGAACAAAGCCACAGTAATATCCCTGTGGGACCGGTTTACCCTCACAGAGAATCGGGCCTCTCGGTTTTTTGAACAAGCGATATTTTCCACCTGCTGCTAACACATCTACCTTGGGCGTGTTAAGCCCAACCGTCAAAGGTCTTGGATACGCTTTTTCTTCAGAAAAAACGCACCTCACGGCTACTTCCGCAACAATTCCATAAGTACTGTTAGCAGCAAGTCCAGTGCCTATGCCAACTGCCGTTCTGGCGGCATAGTTCGCTGCACCACCTGCACTTCCACCTTGACCGTCATTCCCGACGGCAATGTATAACTGATCACCCCAGACTGTCAGTATTTTCTCCCCCCCATATTCTTGGGGCAGGAAAACCTTGCTGTAGATGAAGGGTCTTTTTGCTGGACCCACTATCTTTCCTTGCAGAGATCTGACAGGGACTCCTTTTTCATAAAGCCCAAAGATTTCGGGCACATGCGTCTCGCGAGAGAACGGCCTGACCTTTGTTCGCGGTCCGCAAGCACCACTTTTCACCAGTGTGATACCGCCAGTGACGATGGTTGGTGGAAGTTCCGGAACTTGTACCGGGTAAGGGGAATTATAAGAGACAATCGCCCCATTTCCTGAAGAAATCGAGCTTGAACTCCCTGTTTTGACGTTGTTCGACATGCCAGTCGAGGCTGTTATGCTGCTTGAGCTTTTCGATGCACCTCCTTCGCCACCAATTCCAACCGCGCTGGATTTCGACTCTGAACCAGCGATAGCCTGAGCCGCAGCGGTTGTATTCACAATTGGAGGAGGACCCAGTTTGTCGTGTGTACCACAGTTGGCTGCAAATGCCACACCCCCCATTGATAAGCCGAGGAGCAGACCAAACGTCAATGCGATTTTCATTTGTCACCTTAACCTTATGGGATCAATTGATTGATTAGGTTTATCTGCTGCTACTTGAAGGAGAACCTCCGATCTCTCAGTTTTTTTGAACGTACAATTACACGGTCGGCACTCATTGTGTCTCCCGCCCCTGTTTCTTTATATAGCATGTTATACTAATATTGTCAAATATAATGAAAGCAACTTCATTAAAGTAAATGCAATTATGCCGTTGCTTATCGTGGCGAATTAAAGCGAGGATATTCCAATCTATGCATATATCTCAAATGTCGATACAAGAGACGAAAATACCGTATCTTCAGGCCGATCAGACTCCAATTGATGCTCAATTTCTCTCTGTCAAAGAAAAACTTGAACATTGGTAACTGGGAAGGCGAGAGTACATACATTGACGATCAAAAATGGCGCAAAACGGAGGAAGCGACAAATGCATAAGTATACTTTGTCCGTTCGTGTCGCTCTTGAGGGCCGTGGGACCAATAAAAATACGAATGATTGGTGCGCTCGTATTCCCATAAGGGTATCATTCCACTCCTGTATTAGGAGAAGAAATTGCTGCGGTGGGATATGGTTCTGAAACACGGTAGAAAAAGCGATGGGGGTACTGGGTGCCCATTAAAAGTGTCTAATTGGAGCATTACATTTAAATTTTGAATGTGCCGACATTTATGACGAACAGAGTTCGTTTCAGTAGCTATGAAGTCTAGAAAGACTTCATAGTATCTGTACCATCACCATGTTAGTTCCTCCAACTTTTCCGAATGGAATACCAGCCGCGATGATAATATGATCATTTTTAATCGCAATCTTTTGGTGAATCATAGTACGTTTTGATTCAGCGACAACATCAAGCAGGTTCTCAAATGAGCTCGCGATAAGCGGATGGCAGGCGAAAGACAGTGCGAGTCGGCGTGCGGTTTCCGCGCGAGGCGTGAATACGATGATCGGGCGAGTAGGCCGATAACGCGAAATCATACGCGCGGTGAACCCGCTTTCAGAAAGGGCAACGATAGCCTTTGCCTTCGTGGCATGAGCGACGTCTACGACTACACGACCGATTGCGTCAACAGTCTCAGTTTCATCACTCGCATGAATGCCGCGGAAGAGGTCGCGATATATACTGTCATTCTCAGTTTTCTTTGCTATCTGTGCCATCATCGTCACCGTTTCCACTGGATATTTTCCCATAGCGGTTTCTTGCGAAAGCATGACTGCATCTGTGCCATCGAGAATTGCATTAGCAACATCACCGACCTCGGCGCGCGTTGGTACGGGATTCTGAATCATGGATTCGAGCATTTGAGTTGCGGTAATAACTACCTTACCAGCAGCTACGCTCTTATGGATGATCTGTTTTTGCATAAGCGGTACATTTTCAGGTGATGCCTCCACCGCTAGGTCGCCGCGTGCAACCATTACACCGTCGGCTTCCAAAATTATTGCATCGATATCTGCGACCGCTTCGTTGGTTTCTATCTTTGCGATGACGGCAGGTGCATGTTTGGACGATTGTTTCTCAATGAGCGCGCGAAACTTTCTCACATCGTTTGCAGAGCGCACGAATGAAAGTGCAATAAAGTCAACACCTTGCGCGAGACCAAAGCTGAGATCAGCACGATCTTTCTCAGTGACGGGATTAATCCTGCGAAACGCGCCAGGGATGTTGACGCTACGTCGGCCCTTGATATCGCCGCCCACGATGATACGGGTTTCTACATCATGACCACGCACTGTGATGACCTCAAGCTTTCGGCGGCCATCATCGAGCAAGATGATGTCGCCCTTTTTAACCTCCTTATAAAGATATGGATAATTAATGAACACGCGTTTCTCCGTGCCAGCACACTTTTTTGTAGTAAACGTAAATCGCATCCCTGGCACAAGAGTAATTTCGCCTTCGGCGAAATCTCCGATACGAATTTTCGGTCCCGAGAGGTCCTGTAGAATAGCAACATGCTCGTTGAGTTTTTTCGATACTGCGCGAATATTTTTGATGTAGCGTGCATGTTCTTCGTGTGAACCATGCGAAAAATTAAGACGAGTAACGTTTACGCCAGCCATGATGAGGTCTGTAAGTGTTTTCGTGTCGCATGAGGATGGACCGATAGTCGCTACAATTTTCGTTCGCTTAAATCGCATACATTAATGAATGTATACCTCGTTTTTTGCAATAAAGAAAGAGCGAGACAGTAAAAATAAGACATTCATTTGCATTTGCGCAAATTAACTTTGGTGCTTTTGCTGGTATCAGCTAGAATGATTTGTACTTTAATTATTTAATATGTTTAAGACGATACGTTGGATAAGTATAGGTGTTGTCGTGCTTGTAAGCGCTTATTTTTTTTGCCTCGCTGATTTCTCCTCGCTCGCATATCGCTCGGAGACTTTTAATAGTGGTCCCGAACGTTTCATTCCGCTCCCGATACTCAATAAGGCTGAATATGCTGCGCGTCTTTTTGCGCTTGCGCACGTGAGTACCTCAACACTTGCTGTCTCACCGGAAACGGCATGGGATTCTACAACCACGGCGGTGACTCAGCGACTTTGGCCAGCAAAAACAGTGTATCCAAATGCGGGCGCTATTTTACCTTTCAAACGCATCGTTGCCTATTATGGAAATTATTATTCCACAAAAATGGGTGTTCTTGGAGAGTATCCAGCGACGCAGATGCTCGCGATGCTCGCGAGTACAACGGCGGAATGGGCTGCTGCTGACCCGAATACGCCCGTGATACCAGCATTGGAATACATAGCTGTCGTCGCACAGGGAGATCCAGGGCCAGATCATATGTACCGTCTGCGAATGCCGGATGATCAAATCGAAAAAACGATCCAGTTAGCAAATCAGATACACGGGCTCGTCATCCTTGATGTGCAAGTCGGGCTAAGTGATTTGCAGAAAGAACTTCCCTTGCTCGAACCATATTTGATAATGCCACAGGTTGAGCTCGCTATTGATCCAGAATTTTCTATGAAGTATGGTAATCCGCCTGACTCTGTTATTGGTACTTTTGATGCCTCTGACATAAATTATGCCGCCACTTATCTCGCAGGTATTGTAGATAAATACCATTTGCCGCCAAAGGTTCTTATCGTAGACCGTTTTACGGAGGCTATGGTCACTAATTACAAAAATATACGTCCTCTGCCAGAAGTTGAAATAGTTATGAACATGGATGGGTGGGGCTCACGAAGGAAGAAGAAGGGGACTTATAATGCGGTCATTTATCCAGAACCGGTACAATTTACAGGCATAAAACTTTTTTATAAAAATGATCTTAGACCACCTTCGCACGGCATGCTAACACCTGCTGAAATATTGAAACTTACTCCCGCGCCAATTTATATTCAATATCAATAGGAAGTGTGGATCACAAGGCGTGTCTGTGCTAATACTCTCGGCACTCTCTTTTCGCCTCAGAGAAGTCCGCTACGTTAATTAAATTATGAGAGGTGCCACAAACATTGAGTTCTTGTGAGAATTTCTCCTGGTTGCAAGTTTTGATCGTATGGTATTATTCCTCGTATATGGATACCAATAATACGGGCAATAAATATTTCTTACCAATATCGGTTCTACTCGCCGCATTTATTATTGGAGGAGCGGTTCTCTGGAGCAATGCTCACCCGCCCACTACTACGGTTGGAACGACCGCTGGGACTGCGACGCCGCCAGTGAATGTTAAGAACGTAAAAACTGACGGTGAACCGTTTATTGGCCAGGCAAATGCTCCAGTCACTATCGCTGAGTGGTCAGATTATCAATGTCCCTATTGCAAAGAGTTCGAAATTACAACACTACCGTTGATCATTCAAAATTATGTAAATGAGGGTAAGGTCAAGGTTGTTTTCAAGGATTTCCCATTCCTCGGTCCTGATTCAATGGTAGATGCTGAATATGCACGGGCCGTATGGGCGCTCTATCCAACTCAATTCGCTGCATGGCGCACTGCTCTTTATGCGACAGAACCTCAAGAAAACAGCTTGAACGCGGCAGACAATCTCACCTTCCTTGCCAAGGTAACGAACTCAGTGAGTGGTATTGATCTTACCAAAATTAAAGCCGCTGTTGCCGCAAATCAAGTCACTTATGATGCGGCAATCAGTGCTGACCGCACCGAAGCGGCGAACTTTGGTATCCAAGCAACTCCATCGTTTGTGATCGGGACACAGATGATTGCAGGTGCGTATCCGTACAATACATTTCAGAACGCAATCAACACAGTGTTGAATTAATATGAAATTGTTCTTTCATTGGCTCATTGCGACTCTTGCAATCCTGATTGCGGCGTACATTGTACCGAATGTTTCCGTAACCCTTATTGCAGCACTTATCGCTGCGATTGTTCTTGGGGCGCTCAATCTCTTCATTCGCCCTATTCTTCTAGTTCTTACGTTGCCGATAAACATTCTGACACTCGGTCTTTTCTCGCTCGTCATCAACGCGCTTCTTGTGATGCTTGCGTCCTATCTTGTCCCCGGGTTTGTCGTTGGTGGATTCTGGACAGCACTTCTCTTTGCTCTTGTCCTTATGGTGGTAAATTGGGTTTTCCATTTCTGGAGTCGTCCGTTGCACGCTTGATTCTTGACTCATTGCAAATCTCGAGCGGCATTAATTACAATTATGTTTAATGTTTTTGCGGCATTAGGCAGCAAGTGATTTTTAAATGTGAACAATCCACATAATCCTCTTTCCGATTTCCCAAGCCTTGCTTATAATCGAACATAGACTGCTTGAAATGGAGACATCATATGAGCACTATAAAATGGCCTGACTTGCGTTTCGGGCCGGTAAATCTGTGGACAGTGATGCCCGCAGACATGTTTTATGCTAAACCCGAAGAACAATACCGAATCGTATGGTCAGGACACAAATCTAACCGTGTTGCCATATCTCGATTACCAACACGGGCGAATGGCCAATTACTCAGAAATATTTTTTCGCTCACAGTTTGTCGTTGATGACAACAAAATAAAACCGATGGAGATACCTCCACCGGTTTTTATATGAAAAATTCATTCATACATTCGTATGCCAACACAATTGAAATGTCGAGGTAAAATTCTCAACTCAGAAAAAATGAAGAGCGGCTGTAGAGAATTTTCGAAACGACTTGCAAGTAGAAACATTAAGAGTGTTATTGAGTCTAGCATTCAAGAAGACCGTATTTATCTCTGCCTATTCACCACGCCGATAAAATCGGTCGTATACATCACGCAAATACTGTAAGGCAAAAACTCTGTGTGGATGAAAGAAGATCAAATGCGCCCCGCGGCCTCTACGACTGACGCCTGTTCTGGGCGTGAGGATACCTCGTCTCGACCGTTTGCATCGACGAATTCATTATTTCATCGCTATATTAAATACCAATAACGAAGTGGAGCAGTCATCACCTTTCGTTAAGTTAACCGCTCCGTTGTTTCTAGCGAGCAGACACAAGCTATTGACTCCCGGGTCGATAGTTCATTTTGTCTAAGTAAATTACTTGATAGTTCGAGAGATTATTAGATCGCTTGTTTGCCACGAGCGAGATTGAAGAGAATTGGGAGGAAGGAGACCACAACGATGACGAGCGAAAGAGGAAGTACATATTTCCCGCTGTTGGGGACTAGTGAGCCGAGGAAGAATCCGAGCGAAATCATTCCTGCGCCCCAAAGTAAACCGCCAATGATGTTATAGGAAATAAATTTTCGATATTTCATGGAGCTTGCGCCGGCGAGGATGGGTGCGATTGTGCGCACGGCTGGCACAAAGCGAGCAAGCACAATCGCACGCCCGCCATATTTTTGATAAAACCGTTCAGTGCGCCTGAGGTATTCCTGCTTAAAGAAACGCGAATCCTTGCGCTTGAAAAGTGTGCTACCCATTTTCGAGCCAAACCAATAACCGGTCGAGTCACCGAATACTGCGGCGATAACAGTGGAAAAAACGAGTGGCCAGAAAAAGAGGAACCCTCCGGCGGATAAAAGTCCTGCCGCGAAAAGGATCGAATCGCCAGGAAAAAAAATTCCTATGAAGAGTCCGCTTTCGATGAAGATGAGAAGCGCGATACCGATATAGCCACCAGTCCTTACAATAGCGAACGGGTCGAGGTGTATACAGGCGAGTAGAAAATTCGTCATATTGGTGCAGTATACTGTAACAAATGGAATCCGTACCAAAATTGTCCACGCCTGAGGAGGAGCTTGCTTACTTGCGTGAACAGGTGCTCCGCAAAGAAGCGGAACTTACTAGGCGTGGAAGGGAACCGGGGATACTCGAGCGCTCTCATATTATTTCCGAACAGATTCACGCACATCACATAGCCCCGGAGGAAGTTTTGACACCCGGATATCGCATCAGCGAAACAATGCAAAAGAGCGAAGCAGAGGCGATACTTGCTGAGCTAAATCTTGGAGAGGACAAACAGGTGATCAAAGGTCTAGAGAGAACTATGAGTGAGAAGGGTATAAAAAACGCACTATCGGTGCTTGAGAAACTTCACGATCCACATATTACGGATGACTTCCACCGATATCTTGTACGTTACATCGCGGCGAAGCTTCCAATGCTTGGCGTCAATGAAAAGGCACCGCGTTTCCAAGCGTTGAGGATGACGCTCTACGAGGTTACGCTCCCAGAACCGAAAAGTGCGGAAACGAACCAGCATGTGAAGACGCTTAAGGAACTTATCTCCGGGATGGAGCAATTGTATGCGGGGCTTCTTTCGGTCGAGAATGCGGTGATTGGTGAACCTCGCTATTACGCGCTCGAGCTTGCCGTTCCAATGGAAGGTTCTGAACTCCAATTTTATGTGGCGGTTCCGAATGGAAAGCGCGATCTTTTCGAAAAACAACTCCTCGCTATATTTCCTGATGCGCAAGCGGTACCACAACCATTCGATTACAATATCTTTTCTTCACACGGTACCTCGATTGCTTCGACAGCGACGTTTGCAGATGATCCTGCACTACCTCTGAAAGACTATACTGATTTCGACTATGACCCAATCAACGCGATTACAAATGCATTCGCCAATATAGAATCCATGGGCGAAGGTGCCGCACTTCAGATAATTATCGAGCCCCGCGCGGAACGGCATGTGAAGCATTATGCGAAAATTCTTAAGGCTCTGCGCAAGGGTGAAAAACGTATAACAGCATTTAGTACGCCGGAAACAACACTTGGAGAACTTACTCGAGATTTTGGAAAAATTCTCTTCTCAAATAAACCCAAGGATGAACAAAAAGCAAAAGAGGCCGAAATACGTCAGATTGAAGAGAACAAGACATATATCGAGCAAGTTGAAAAAAAGATTGAAGCGCCAATTGTTGGTGCAACAATACGACTCGTTGTTTCCTCTTCCGATGAGCATAAGGCGGATCGAATACTCGGCACGATTGAGGCAGCATTCAATCAGTTCTCGAATACACGAGGGAACAGACTTGTGTTCAAACGTATTCCGCCAGCAGCACGACATGCGCAAGCGGTTCTCGACGAATTTTCATTTCGTTTACCTGGCTCCTCAGTCCTTCCGTTATCGATACGGGAACTTACGACTATTTATCATTTCCCGCCAACAGGCATCAAATCTTCGCCACATTTGAGGCAAGTACGCTTTACGCACGCACCTGCACCGCTTTTACTCCCGCAAACAGGAATGCTTCTTGGTGTTAACACGTATCGTGGGCGGGAGACACGTGTTTACCTTGACTCTGAAGATCGTCTGCGTCATCTCTACATAATCGGTCAGACCGGTACCGGTAAAACCGGGCTCATGAAATCGATGATTATCCAGGACATCGAAAACGGAGAAGGTTGCTGTTTCATAGATCCGCACGGTTCCGATATTCTAGACATCCTTGCCGCCGTACCACCTGAGCGTTATAAAGACGTTATCTATTTCGATCCCGCAGATCTTTCGCGACCATTTAGTCTCAATTTTCTTGAATATGATGTATCACGTCCCGAGCAGAAGACATTCATCGTGAATGAACTCCTGATGATCTTTCGTCGACTCTACGGCGACGTGCCGGAAAGCATGGGTCCTGCATTCGAACAGTATTTTCGCAATGCGACGCAACTTGTGATGGAGGATCCCGCGAGCGGTTCAACTATTCTCGATATCGCGCGCGTGCTCTCTAACAACGAATTTCGTCGCGAGAAACTAGCGAAAAGCATGAATCCAATTGTAAATCAGTTCTGGAACGAAATTGCGGCAAAAGCTGGTGGCGAAGCGGCGCTTGAAAATATTGTTCCGTATATCACCAACAAATTTGATGATTTTACCGCGAACGATTTTATTCGCCCCATCGTTGGACAACAAGAATCATCATTCAAGTTCCGCGAAGTAATGGATACGAAGAAAATCCTTCTCATAAATCTTTCCAAGGGTCGTCTTGGCGAAAAAAACGCAAACCTTCTCGGGCTTATTATCGTCGGGAAACTTTTCATGGCAGCGCTCTCTCGCGCCGATAATCCTCGTGCACCATACCAACCTTTTTATCTATATATTGACGAGTTTCAAAACGTAACTACAGACTCCGTTCCCGGTATTCTTTCTGAAGCGCGTAAGTATAAACTCTCGCTCACGGTGGCGCATCAATTTCTCAACCAGATCGAAGAGAAAACCCGTGATGCGATTTTCGGTAATGTCGGTAATATGGTGATTTTCCGTGTAGGTGAAGAAGATGCCGAATTTTTCTCAAAACAGTTTGCGCCCGTTTTTGAGACACTCGATTTCGTTAACATAGAAAATCGCAACGCCTACGCGAAGATTCTCGTGCGTGGTGTGCCACAAAAGCCGTTTGATATGAAAACACCAAATTTACCTGCACAAAATTTGGCGCAAGTGGACGATCTTATTCATCTTTCCTCGATCACATACGGTCGCGACCGTGCTACAGTTGAAAACACGATTCGCGAGCGTTATCTCTCGTAATAGACTATGTCATTAGAAAAGATTCCACGATCGGGAAAGGGGAAATCAATACAGCCGAGCGTAATGAATCAAGCGTTTGAAAAAGCTGGAGTTGCGGGAAATAAAGAGGAGTCAGAACGAAGATTCGGTACGTCCATTGGAGAAGAGGTTTTTGAGACGATAAAAAATATTCCAAAAACAATATTAGAGCGGTCGGAGGAGATACCGATTGAACTCGCAAAAATTTATAAGAATGAAAGACCACCGAAGGATATCACGGACCTATATTTGAAACTTCCTCCGCAAAAGCGATCAAGTTATCTTCAATTGTTAACTGATAAGAGAAATGGAAAGGCATCTAGAAAACCAGTAAACAAAAAAAATAGACATCCTCGACACCAGGAAAGGGGAAAGAGGTCTCGAACCGTTCAGATGATCGCTGGGAAAGATAAATCAGACCTTGTGAACCCCTGGGGAGTTTATGGTAAGCGTCGCGAGACTGCTCAGGAAGAGTTTAAGAGAATGTATCCATCTGGACAACCGATACCATTGGATACTCTTAAAAAATATAAATTTTTGATGAATGAACAAATCAAAAGTTTCGGTTCTGGGGATGTTGATGAGCAGAAAAGAATCGCTTCAGAAATAGAATCATTCATTATCGAACAAAGGGCGAAAATAGCTGAGAACTTATCTTCTCAAGACCTTTTTAGTGGTGTTGGGGTAGTAAGGGGGCAGGTGAATAGCGACGACACAAAGAGGGCACGAATAAAAAAGCTTCGTGACGATATCGCTACGTTCGAATTGGAAATCGCACATCCAACATACCCACGCACACATGACGTTATTGAGAGGGATGCTCTCGCGGCTGAAGAAGAGTTACGAAATTTGGAATTAACATTGAGGACGGGAAGTGTCGAGAACAAAGTTCCCGCGACTGGGGACGAATTGCGAGAGCCAGATTTAGCAACTCGATCCGTCCTGGAAGAAGGGATGCTCATTGCAAACCCCGACCTTGCGCTTGATTCGAAACACGCACGAAGGACGCAAGAATACACACCGAGAGAGTGGCGCAATAAATTACGGGTACTTCTTGAAAAATTTGGCGTGAATGAGCGCGATAAGAGTCTAGAGAAATATTCAAAAAATCGTTTGGATGAATTAGATGCTGAATCAAAAAAGCTAGGAAGAGGGGAAAATATAATTCGTTCACTGGGCGAGAAATACAATAAGTTTAACTTTTTACAGAAACTCGGTATTGGTCTCACGCTTGGCGTGGGAGCGGCAGCATTTACAGGCGTCTCATTTCCCGTGGCAACCGCCTGTACATTCGGTCTTGGCGTGCAACGTGCATTCGGTATGGCGAGCATGTTCTTGAAATTTGAGAAACAACTACAAGAATCAACGGAAGGTAAGTCAGAAGGTTTTATCACGCGACGAGGATGGTATAAAGCTTTTGCTGAGAAGACGAAAAATCGGCAGAAGGAAACTGCAATACTTATGGCCGTTGGATATTCTCTCCTAATGAGTGCTGCTATTAAGGAGACAGTACAGATAGTGAACGAATCTCTCTTAGGTGAGCGGATACATGAATGGCTCGGGTATACACTTGGACATACTACTTCTGCTTCTGCACCAGAAGCAACCGCGCCCCTTTCCGTAACACCAGATAATGTCTCTCTTCCTACTGAAATAGTCCAACAGAATCACGTAGGAATGATGACTGGAATGCCAACTATTGACGCGTCAACCGGACATGGCTATGAGTACATGGCTAAGAAACTCTGGGAAGAATTGAACGCGAGAGGTATTAAATTGCCTGCAAATGCGAATCCACACAGTGACCTCGCAAGACTTCTTGCGGCTCACGATGATGCATCCATTAATAAAGTCGTACAGCAGATTGCTAGTGACTCAAGACATGCATTTTCCCATGCTAACGGGATGAGTGTTCGCATTGACCCAAACACACACATGACAATCGGTACAGACGGACAGATTCATTTGTCAATAGGGAAGGAAAACTTCGTTCATGCGCCAGTGAATGCCACCGTAACACCACCCTATCATGCAGTGGCGTCGACTCAGATTCCATCTGTGAATGTAACCCATCATGAAAGCATGATCGCTCATTCGAGTACTCACCAGACACACGAGGTTGGATCTGTCGACAATGCCATGTCAACAGAACGAGTCGTTCACCCGCACATGACAACGGAACACATTACTCAACCAGTATCTACTGATTCAGTAGTACACGATGGTACCGGTGGTGTGGTGCATGATGGAGAAGGAAATCCGGTCTACGAAAGAAGAACTTATCATAAGGTATCCGATCGCGTATCGACCCCTGTACACGCGCAAGAAGTATTCACGAATGTCCACAACATCCATGTTAATTTGACTGAAACACATGGATACTCAAATGGTGAGGGGGTTCTTTATGTCATGGGTGGCGATAAAGCCGTTATAGATAATCAGGCTCAGGATTATGCGCTAACACACCATGTGCCCGTATTCGTTGATAAATCATACAAACTTCTAGGCGTCATAAATGTTCCAAGGGTTGTCGAGTACGTTCCAACTAATAACGGGTCGTTGGAAATGGTTATCCACTCTGGTCCGTCATGGATCCCAAATCCGAAAAACTTTACGAAACGTATTTTCTAACACCTATGTTATAATGCTCTTTATGCAAGATGAACTCACTGCTCTCATCGCCGCCGATCTCGGTATTAAGGATCTCCCGGTTGCCGAGCAACAAACAATCATTGCACAGTTTGGCGAGATTGCACTCAAAGCGGCAACCTTGTCAGTGATAGGGAAACTTGCTAGTGATAAGCGCGATGAATTCACTAAACTCGCAGAAACTGGTGACGCAACAGCGCTTAAGACCTTCCTTGACCGAGAAGTCCCTGGGCATGAGAATATCACGCGAGCCGCCGTTGCCGAGGAGGTAAAACGATTTAGAGCTTTTCAAGCCACGTAGTATACTGCTACTGTACATAATAGCTATTACATATGAAACCAACTCAAACTGGAATCGCCATCACACTTGCACTTGTCGTGGTCATAATGTTTTTTGTTCTCCCAAGTCTTTCGGTTTTCGGAACACCCACCTCATCAGGTACATCAGCTTCCGGAGCCACTATTAATAACAATACTCAAACCGCAACAACTACCACTATGCCTAACCAAACCAACACTACTCCGCCCGTGACTCAACTTATAGAGCAAGATGAGGTTATTGGAACAGGCGCTACTGCCGTGGCGGGTGACACTGTAACCGTAAATTATGTCGGCTCGCTTACCGACGGCACAGTCTTTGACGCCTCTGCTGATCATGGGACTTCGGGTTTCACCTTTGTCCTGGGTGCTGGAAATGTTATCAAGGGTTGGGATGAAGGTATTGTTGGGATGAAGGTAGGTGGTAAACGCAAACTTATCATTCCCGCATCGCTCGCGTACGGTAATCAGGCAGTTGGGAATATCATCCCGGCGAATTCCACACTTATTTTTGAAGTGGAACTCTTAAAAGTTAAAAAAGCAGGAAGCTAAGTATCATATTGACAATTGTTATATTGTAGTTTAAAATATAAAAGGAAACGACGAACAAAATATAGAGTCGTTCAGTGTGTGATCATTGGTAACTAAACAACTTAAAAAGAGGAAGGAGGTGTTCTATGCGTCACTGGGCCATATTCGTGATGGCACTTGGTATGTGTGTCTCTTCTTATACTGCTGCTGCTTCTTCTAGCCAGAGCAGGAAGGGAGAGCTCATACTGTACTTTGGGGAAACTCGGGTCAATTCTTACGTGGACCCCAAAAGCCTGAGTGTCTCTGCAGATTTCAGGCAGAGAATTTCACCGGGTGCCGAGTATTCGATTATGCTTATTAACGAAGGGAACCCGCACGGTTTTCCCAAGCGAGATGGTATCGCCGGGGAGATGTGGTGGCGGTTGCCTTTCACTGACGCGAGTCATCGTCTGGTGATTACGTTAGGCACCGGGCCCTACGTGTATTACGCGACCACCGTGAAGAAGGGAGCCACACCAGGTGGGTACTCCGATGAACATCGACTGGGTTGGCTCGTGAGCGCGAATGTTGGGTACAACATGAGTCGACATCTCACGCTCAATGTGGGGTGGATTCGTGTCGGGACCGGGAATAGCACCGATACGGATATTCCTCGCGTGGGCATTGGGTACAGAGAGTAACAGGAGGAAGTTCCATGAAGAACGTCATCATCATATTTTTGATGATGGCCGGTGCATTTGTGATCACCACAGATGCGTTGGCCGGTGAGGTAGCTGTTTCGGGAGGTACAGTAACTGCTACAGACACCATGGAAGCAGGTCGGGAAGGAACTGCATTGTCCATCAATTATCAAGGGCGACTCACGTCTGCGGCGAGGTGGTCAGTAGGATGGATGCAGGAAGATTTTTCACAGGGCTTTCTGAAGAGGAGGGGCGTAGTGACGGAAGTCATGTTGGAACTTCTCCCGAGTACAAACCGGTTCAACGTTTCTCTTATCCTAGGCCCCTATGCTTATCATGCAAGCGGTAATTATGGAAAAGGGGATGGATATGGGATTGCGTTGCAGTCTGGTTTTGACGCCACGTATAAACTTAATAAGAATCTCACGTTCGATGCGGGGTTTCGGAATACCATGACCACAACCACATCGAACACGGACCTGATTCTTATAGGGTTGGGCTACAGGAAATAGTGTGCCCAATCTATTTAAAGCCGCACGTTATCAACGCGCGGCTTTTTTATAAGCAAAAATATTTCTAACTTTAGAATGTTCATTCAGCTATTCAGAATAAAAAATGGGTGACGGATTGCAACCGTCACCCATTACTATAGCTATTACTGTCCGGGTGGAAATGGCATATAACCACCCCCATTGATGTATCCCGACATTGGTTTGTTTGAACTGTCTGCCGCTTTCGGAAGTGTCGTTCGACCATTCCCAAACCATGGGATAATCTCAATTCCCCCCAAAATATGATAATGGTGATTGGCGTCTCTCACCTGCTGTTCCACACAGTATCCTTGAGCACTTTTCTCACTCGTGCTTTGCCGATAGCGACCCGTGTTCATTCCAGCAGTGAAGCCGTACCCAAGCCCGCCGAGCATATATCGGACGATATCCGCTCCAGGAAATGCTGCTGCAAAACCTCCTTCGCCAACTGCAATTGCCAGAGCAGACCATCCGCCCTCTTTCGCTATCGCCTGTGCCCAGCCCGGGAGTTGATGAAAAAGTTTCCCCTGGCAGTACTTGTCCAAGTAGAGAATTTGGGTTCTCTCCACCTTTGACCATCTCGCCTGTTTCCCGTTTGAAGCAGGGACGTAAGGGATGTCGCCTGCTGCCGGTACGACAGCATACGCGCCAGAAAACTTTTCCCCCCGATCCCCGATCGTGCTAGTGCTGGCGCATGCCCCCAATAATCCGAGGGTTGTTATCACCAGAACAATCTCGACGACCGACTTTACCGTCATAAAGACCTCCACTTATCTATAGAGTTCAATCCCTCTGATTGAACTCACCTGAAATTACGATACTCAATTATTATCGTTTGTCAATATCGCGTTGGTACATTAAGGTGAAGAGATGGACGCAATCTCATTTGTGATAGACAGGCATGTATCGCGAAATGGCGCACGTGCGGGCAGTATCACCACGCCGCATGGCATCATTCATACGCCAGCTTTTATACCAGTTGGTACAAGGGCGAATGTAAAAGGCATACTACCGAGCGCACTTACAGCACTTGGTGCTGAAGCCGTATTGGCAAATACCTATCATCTATATCTGCAGCCAGGCGAGAGAATCATTCAGGATGCTGGCGGTCTTGGAAAGTTCATGGCATGGCCTGGACCAACCATAACTGATTCAGGCGGTTTTCAAGTTTTCTCTCTCGGTGCGGCTTTTGGGAAGAAAATTTCAAAATTTGTAAAAGCGAACACACCCGGTGAAAAAGGTGTTGCGGTATATGACGAGGACGTTGCGAGTCAGCATGGGCAGCTCGCAATTATCGACAATGAGGGTGTCTCATTCACCTCACATCTCGATGGCTCGTTACATCGTTTTACTCCAGAGCGTTCAGTTGAAATTCAGCACACACTTGGCGCGGATATCTTTTTTGCTTTTGACGAATGTACTTCACCGGATGAATCATACGATTATCAACGTGAGGCGATGGAACGTACGCACCGTTGGGCAGATCGTTCGCTTAGGGCACATCGACAAAACCTTAATGCGAACAAAAAACAAGCGATCTTTGGTATTGTGCAGGGTGGCCGGTACGAGGATCTGCGTCGAGAATCCGCACGCATAATTGCCGCTCTTGGCTTTGATGGAATCGGCATCGGGGGCTCGTTCTCAAAAAAGGATATGGGGAGTACGCTTGCGGCGGCGGTTGACGAACTTCCCGAGGAACTACCGCGGCATTTTCTCGGCATCGGTGAACCAGGGGACATTCTCGAGGGTATTGCGAATGGCATGGATTTATTCGATTGCGTTGCAGCAACACGGATTGGTCGTCACGGCTCAATCTACACGAAAAAGGGCATCATTCACTTAAAAAACGGGAAGTATCGTGATGATTTTTCTTTGCTTGATCCAGAAACCGTCATTTCAGGCACTGAGCAGTTCACCCGTGCCTACGTATCGCATCTCGTCCGTGCAGGTGAAATGCTTGGCTCCGTCCTTGCTTCTATGCACAATGTCGGTTTCGTCCTCAATCTTGTCGCCGGTGCACGTATAGCCATTCTTGATGGTCGATTCGAAGAATATCGCTCGAATTTCACACGTAAATATTACGGCAGATAAATAAAAGACGTTCGAGTTTCTCCTTAGCAATTTACTTGTTTGTCTTATACACTGCTTCTTTATGGCAAACAACTTCAACTTGCACGCCCCGTTTCCACCAGCTGGAGATCAACCGCAGGCGATCGAAAAGCTCAAAGAAGGGCTTAGTCAGGGCATGCAACATCAGACCTTATTTGGTGTCACGGGAAGCGGGAAAACATTCACGGTCGCAAATGTTATTGCCGCAAATGATAAACCGACGCTCGTTCTTGCACATAACAAGACGCTTGCAGCACAGCTTGCACAAGAGTATCGAGAATTTTTCCCCGAAAACGCAGTACATTACTTTGTTTCATATTATGACTACTACCAGCCAGAAGCGTATATCGCACACTCGGATACCTATATAGAAAAGGAAGCGATGATCAACGCGGAAATAGACCGTCTGCGTCATGCGGCAACACAAGCGCTTCTCACGCGTACTGACGTTATCATTGTCGCCTCAGTTTCCGCCATTTACGGTCTCGGTTCACCCAAGGAATATGAAAAGATGCATGTAAAGATCGTAGAAGGTTGTGTTGAAGATCGTGCAGGGCTTATACGCAAACTCATTGGAATCTACTTTGAGCGAACGAATGCTGATTTGAATCCAGGGCAATTGCGCGCCATTGGTAATTCCCTTGAGTTTATGCCGGTTAATGAACGCGTCATATATCGGGTGACATTCGATGGTGTTACGATCGCTCATATCGATCAGCTCGATCCAGTCTCGCGTGCGAAGATTGCGGAACCAAAATCAATTTTTGTCTTCCCAGCAAAACACTTCGTTACAAATGAGGATGAGCGCAATCGCGCCGTCGAAAACATCAAGCTTGAACTTGATGAACAGCTGGCAAAATTCAAACGTGAAGAAAAACCGCTCGAGGCAGAACGGCTAAAACGGCGGACTCTTCATGACCTTGCACTCATCCGTGAGCTTGGCTACACGAGCGGTATTGAAAATTACTCACGTCACTTTGATGGTAGGTCACCTGGACAACCACCATACACGCTCCTTTCATATTTTCCACATACGAAAGATGGTTCGGCCGATTTTTTTACGGTTATTGATGAGTCGCACGTAACTGTTCCGCAGATAGGCGGCATGTACGCAGGTGACAAATCACGTAAGGACACACTTATTGAATACGGCTTTCGTCTTCCTTCGGCGCGTGACAACCGCCCGCTCCGATTTGAAGAATTTGAGGAACGTGTTGGTCAAGTTTTATACACGAGCGCGACACCGGGACCTTACGAACGTGAGCATTCCGAACAGATTGTCGAACAAATTATACGACCGACCGGTCTCATTGACCCCGAGCTCACAGTACGTGCGGTAGGTGAGGCAGGAGGCTACAAAGGGCAAGTTGCCGATTTTATTAATGAAGCGGAGATAGTTATAAAACGCGGTGGCCGTGCGCTTGCGACAACTCTTACCAAACAAATGGCTGAAGATCTTTCTGCGTTTCTGCGCGAGCGTGGTGTGAAAGCCGAATACCTTCACTCGGACGTGAAGACGATTGATCGCATTGATATTCTAACCAATTTTCGTAAGGGTATATTCGATATTCTTGTCGGAGTCAACCTATTGCGCGAGGGTCTTGATCTCCCTGAGGTTGAGCTTGTGGGTATTTTAGACGCCGATAAGGAAGGTTTTTTACGTAGTGAAACCTCACTCATCCAGACCATCGGCCGTGCGGCGCGCAATGTTCTTGGTCGTGTCATTCTCTACGCCGATATCATGACGGGTTCGCTCGAACGCGCCATTGGCGAGACAAATCGCCGCCGCGAACTGCAACTTAGTTATAATAAGAAACATGGGATCACACCGACCACTATCAAGAAGGAAATTCATGATATCGCGGACTCGATGCGCACGGAACACCAACATACCATCGACGAACTCCTCGCGCTTGACATGCTTGCGTATGCGGACGATCCGGCCGAGTTCATAAAGCGAAAAAGAAAAGAGATGGCCGAAGCAGTGGAGCAACTTGATTTCGAGACGGCTGCGCTTATTAGAGATGAACTTTATAAACTTGAGGGCACGGGGCCTAAAAGTAAGAAGCATCGCAAACGCAAGCTTTTCAGTTAACCGTTCCGTAAGTTGTTTGCAATAATATTTTCAACAAGAAAAAATGAAATTGTATGCTACAATACACAGTGTACCTGTCCCTCCACGGGCAGGAGTTTTGTATGGCGAAACACACGAAAAAAGAAGAACATGAACACAGGCACGGGAGCGACTGGCTCGCGGTGAAAGGTGCGCGCACGCATAACTTGAAAAACATTTCGATTAAGATGCCACGTGGCGCGATGACGGTCATCACCGGTCTCTCTGGGAGCGGTAAGTCTTCGCTTGCTTTCGACACCATCTTCGCCGAGGGCCAGCGGCGCTACGTCGAATCGCTTTCCGCGTATGCGCGACAGTTTCTCAACCAAATGGCGAAGCCGGATATTGATGAGATATCCGGACTCTCACCGGCTATCTCTATAGACCAGAAAAGTCGTTCGAATAACCCGCGCTCGACGGTGGCAACAGTTACTGAAATTTATGATTACCTGCGTGTCCTTTATGCGCGTGCGGGACAACCTTACTGCATTCATCACGACGTGCCCATCGTACGACTTTCAAAGGAAGAGATGATCAAAATGGTGCTTTCGCGTGTAGACGCGAAACGTGTTGATATGAATACGAATATTATGGGAGTTGCGGTGGACAAGAGCGCGGTAACCATTTTGAGCCCCGTTGTTGTTGGTAGGAAAGGCGAATACTATCAATTACTCTACGACCTTCTCAACAAGGGATATGAAAGGGTAATTATCGATGGGAAACCGAAGTCGCTTCGTGAGAAAATAGAACTTGATCGAAATAAGCATCACAGCATCGACGCGGTCGTTGATCGTATATTTGCTTCAGAGTTTACACGAACGATCGATGGTGCACGTGAGCGGCTCTCAGAAGCACTCGAACTCGCACTTAAAGAATCTGATGGTCTCGTGAAAATCCAGCATGCTGACGGGACATCAGAAACCCTTTCATCGAAGTTTATTTGTCCAAATGATGGTGCATCTTTCCCCGAAGTAGAACCACGTCTTTTTTCTTTCAATTCGCCATATGGCGCGTGCCCTGCTTGTCATGGTCTCGGAACAGAGTCTCTTTTTTCTGATAACCAATGTCTCGTATGCGAGGGGAAACGACTTCGTCCAGAAGCGCTGCGCGTATATTTGAAAGGAAAAATGGATAAAACATTGGGGAAAAACATCGTCGATTTTACCGGATTATCGATTAGAGAAGCAAAAGAGTTTATCGATACAATTGAACTTTCGGCTATACGGAAAGACATCGCCGCGCCTATTTTGAGGGAAATCGAGAATCGTCTTACCTTCATGCTAAACGTTGGCCTTGACTATCTTACATTGAATCGTTCAGCAGCAACACTTTCTGGTGGCGAAAGTCAACGTATTCGATTAGCTTCCCAACTTGGCAGTGGTCTCACAGGCGCGCTTTATGTACTCGACGAGCCAACCATTGGTTTGCATCAACGCGACAATGATCGTCTCATTAAAACACTTCTGACTTTAAAAGAGCTCGGAAACACAATCCTCATCGTCGAACATGATGAGGAGACTATTTTCTCCTCCGATTACATCGTAGATATAGGTCCTGGTGCGGGGAAACATGGCGGCACGGTTGTTGCTTCTGGTTGGCTTGATGACCTATTGATCGCTGGAAAAAATGAAAGCGGCTCGTCAACACTCGCATACTTACGTGGGGAACGGGAGATTCCTTTGCCAAAAACGCGTCGCACGGGCGAAAAGGGTTCACTGAAAGTGCGCGGCGCAACATTGCACAATATAAAAAATCAAAACATTGATGTCCCACTCGGGAAACTCGTTTGCATTACAGGTGTTTCTGGAAGCGGTAAGTCGACGTTTCTCTATGATATTTTGCATCGTAATATCGCGGCCCGCTTTGCTCGTCGTGAGGCAAAACTTGAGCACGTGGCGTCTCTGACGGGTACTGAATATATTAGTCGCGCAGTGCTCATTGATCAGTCACCGATTGGACGCACCCCACGCTCCAACCCCGCGACTTATACCGGTGCTTTCACTCACATACGCGATCTCTTCGCCTCTACCGCTGAGGCGCGCGCACGCGGATGGCGACCCGGCCGCTTCTCTTTTAATGTTCCGGGTGGACGCTGCGAGGCTTGTCAGGGAAACGGTTCTATTGCCGTAGAGATGCACTTCTTACCAACGGTATATGTAACTTGTGATGTATGTGAAGGGAAGCGTTTCATGAGAGAAACACTTGAAATCACTTACCGTGGTAAAAACATTCACGAAGTGCTCGGCATGACCATCGAGGAGGCGGAAAAGTTTTTCGGAGATATTCCTGCGATTGCCGAACGTCTTGCGAGTCTCAATGCGACCGGGCTTGAATATCTTACGCTCGGACAGAGCGCGACGACTCTCTCGGGCGGGGAAGCACAGCGTGTAAAGATTGCGAGTGAACTTCATCGTCCAATCACAATGAAAACCATCTATCTTCTCGACGAACCGACGGTCGGTCTACACTATGAGGATGTACGGAAGCTCATTGAAATTCTTCAGGAACTTGTGCGACGTGGTAACACGGTCGTCGTCATTGAACATAACCTCGACGTCATTAAGAGTGCTGATTACCTTATAGACTTCGGGCCTGAGGGTGGACAGGACGGTGGCACCGTTATTGCGAAAGGTACACCCGAAGAAGTAGCTGAAATTTCCGGTTCGCATACAGGTGTCTACTTAGCAAAGGTTCTAAAACGTCATGCAGCTAAACGAACTCATTAAATTCAACCTACCGGATATTCCAGGGGTTTATCTATTTAAACGAGGGCGAAAAGTTTTATATGTAGGTAAGGCGACATCGCTTCGCGATCGTGTTCGTTCGTACTTTGATGATGACCTTATCGCAATGCGTGGGCCTCGCATTGTTGATATGGTAACGAAGTCCGACCGACTTACTTACGAAACAACCCCGACAGTGCTTGAGGCTTTGGTACGTGAAGCGGCGCTTATTAAGCGATATCACCCACCTGCAAATGTGGAAGGGAAAGACGATTCAACGTTTCTTTACGCATGTATCACGCAAGAGGAGATCCCACGTGTGCTTATACTACGAGGGAAAGAAATCGACTTTAAGGCGAAACGCACGTTCAATGGGCAAAAACTGAAAGCGTTGTATGGACCATTTCCTTCTCTCACACAATTACGCGAAGGATTGCGTATTATTCGACGCATCTTCCCATTTTTTGACACAGCAAAGCCAGTTATCGCAAACGATAAACACCATTTGGCAAAGATGGAATTTAACAGACAAATTGGGCAGTATCCACATACTTTTAATGCAAAAGAATATCGACATTCAATGCGTCAAGTTGCGCTTCTTCTTTCTGGTCGTGGGAGGGAATTGCGGACGAGGCTTGAAAGGGAAATGCGAATAGCAGTAAAGAAAGAGCGTTTTGAAGAAGCGGCTGAGGCACGTAAGGCGCTCTTCGCACTCAATCATGTGCAGGATGTTTCTCTCATTAGAGGTGAAGGGCTCGTGGAACCAGTGGAAAATTCCGTACGCATAGAGGCCTACGACACCGCGCATCTTTCTGGCACGAGCGCCATTGGTGTCATGATAGTTATTGAAAATGATACATCAATTAAGAAGGATTACCGGATATTTCATATACGTGGCGTTCAGAAGAACAATGACATCGCGTCGTTGAGGGAGATTCTCTTACGACGTCTCGGGCATTCGGAATGGCCTTTACCAAAAGTAATAGTTGTGGATGGCGGGGTAGCTCAGAAGAGAACCGCAGAGACGGTACTTGCCGAGGCCGGCGTCGTCATTCCTGTTGTTGCGGTCGTGAAAGACGAACGACATCATCCCCGTGAGATTATCGGTGCACGTCGTGCCGGTATTACCGAGGCAAATGCCGTATTCGCTAATAGCGAAGCGCACCGTTTTTCTCTTGCACGACACCGTCATGCGCGGAATAAATTATATAAGGCCTGATATACTTTGCTCATGCAAACTATTGTCGGGGTGTTGCGAGGTGGGCCTTCGCGTGAACATGAAGTTTCGCTAAAGTCGGGCGCCGCCATTCTCGCGAATCTTCCAGAAAGTCATTTCGCCGCGCACGATATCTATATCGATAAAAGCGGACAATGGCACGAACGTGGTCGTCCGACCACGCCCGACCGCACCCTGCGACAACTCGACGCAGTTCTCATCGGTTTGCATGGCGAAT
>JAJXVZ010000002.1 GCA_021781865.1 bacterium
TATCGTGAGGTCACCTGGATTGACCTCGAGCAGCCGACTGAGGAGGAAATACGGGATACTGCTCATGAGTTTTCAATCGGTGAACGCCTCGAGCAAGAACTGCTTTCCCCAACCCCGACCTCGCTCGTAGCACGAGAAGACGAGATGACGCTTCTGGTACTCCATTTCCCTGCGCACAGCGCGGAAGATGATGCGACGAAAAATCAGGAAATTGATTTCATCGTCGGCGATCACTTTATCCTTACGGTACGCTACGAGGTCGTGGCGCCCCTGCATCATCTGCAAAAGCTTCTCGAGACACAGAGACTCGTCTTGAAGCGTGTCGCTCTTACCACTGACGTCTTACTCGAACTTCTTTTCGTGCATTTATATACCTCAGTGCATGATCACACAAACCATGTCGTAAATCGCCTTGAACGCATAGAACAAGACATGTTTGACGGTTCCGAACGGAAAACGATACTCTCGATTCTACAAGTCAGTCGCGAATTTTTGCATATGGAAATAGCGCTGGCGGACCAAGAGGAACCGCTTGATCGTTTCCTTGCGGCGCTTGCAGAACGAAATTCATTTGGAACATCTTTTCTAGAACGCACGGAACGCATACGCACCGAGCGCATCCAAATCGCGCGTCTCGTTGAGACGCACCGTGCAATTGCGACCGAATTACGCGAAACTAACATCGCGCTACTTGAATCGCGCCAAAACGAAATTATGAAAACGCTTACCATCATCACGTTCAGTGTTCTTCCTCTCGAGCTCATCGCTCTCATTTTCGGTATGCACATGCTCGGAACGCCTCTTGAGCAAAATCCAAATGCCTTTTGGATCATTGTGGCAATCATGTTCGGTCTTGTCAGCTTTATGGTGCTTTTTTTCGCACGAAAGCGATGGATTTTTTAATGTATGAAATGGCTCGCCAAAATCCTTAAAAAAGGAAGTATTATACATACTCAGTATCCACCTGTATTTTTTACAAATACGCTCTCGGGCCGGAAAGAGGTTTTTGTGCCACAAAAACCTGGTATCGTACTCCTTTATTCCTGCGGACCGACCGTATATGCTCGCACACACATCGGAAATCTTCGTACTTTCGTGTTCGCGGATACTATCGCACGCACACTTGCCGCAGCCGGATATCGTGTGCATCGCGTCATAAATATAACGGATGTCGGTCACCTCGTCGGCGATGGCGATTTTGGGGAAGACAAGGTGGCGGTTAGTGCCGCACGCGAGCACCTGACACCAGAAACAATCGCAAATCGCTATACAAAACTTTTTCTTGAAGACCTGGACGATCTTTCCGTCGACACGAGCGATATTCAATTTCCCCGAGCAACAAAATACATCAAAGAACAGATAGCACTTGCCAAAACCCTTGAGGAAAAAGGCCTTGCGTATCGCCTTGCGGACGGTCTTTACTTCGATACGGAGAAATTCCCCGGTTATGGAAAACTTGGGGGGCTTTCCAGTGAGGAGCTTGAAGCTGGCGCACGTGTCAGAGTCGTTAAAGGGAAACGTCATCCTGCCGACTTTGTCCTTTGGCGAACCGCAAAACCAAACGATCTTCAACAATGGAATAGCCCGTGGGGTCGCGGCAACCCCGGTTGGCATATCGAATGCTCTGCGATGGTGCGCGCTTTGCTTGGACAAGAAATTGATATTCATACCGGTGGGGAGGATCTTGCACACATACATCACAATAACGAGATCGCTCAATCGGAGTCAGTAGGTGGCCGCACTTTTGTCCATTATTGGATGCATAGCGCTTTCCTCACCATGCGCGGTGAAAAGGCATCGAAATCGCTCGGCAACGTCGTGTATCTTTCCGACATCGTCGAGAAAGGATTCCATCCACTTTCCTTGCGTTATTTCTTCTTCCAGGCACAGTATCGCACACCGCTCTCCTTTTCCTGGGACGCACTTGCAGGTGCCGCCGGCGCACTCGATCGACTTTGGAAAATATCTCGCGTCATCGCACGCGAATCAAAACGCAAAAGTGCTGCTTCCGCAGTCCGTGATCAATTCCTGGCTACTATGCGTGACGACCTTGCGACCCCGCAAGCACTCGGCATCCTCTGGAGTGTTCTAAAAAGTGAAGAATACGCGCCTGAAGAAAAATGGGGACTTCTGGAGGATGCACAAGCACACCTCGGTCTCTCACTTCTCAACCCACCCCAACAATCCAATCCCCTCGAAGAGAAAGACGTGCCGAAAGAGATATGGGACCTGCTTACACGCCGGGAGGCAGCACGTGCCTCGAAAGATTTTAAAAAGGCCGACCATATCCGTAATGCTATCGAGCACAGTGGATATCGTGTGGACGACGGTCCGGATGGGCCTGTGTTAACTCAAGAGACTCTTTGATACAATTGGTGAATGACGACATCCGATCGTGTTCCCCCGCAGTCCCTTGAATCTGAGCGCGCACTCCTTGGTGCCATTCTCTTAAAACCAGACGCCATCCATGATGTGTCGGATCTTATTCGCGCAGATTCTTTCTATGCAGAGAAACATCGACTTATATTCAGCGTTATGCGCGAGCTTGCCGAGCGTGGCGAACCGATTGACCTCCTTTCTCTCTCCGAGCGACTACAGAACCAAGGTTTGCTTGAACGTGGCGGTGGCCGTAGCTATCTGGCAGAGCTTATCGGATCAGCTCCAGCGCCTGGAAATTTCTCGCATTACGCAGAACTTGTCTCACGCAAGTTCCTCATGCGCTCCCTCATTGAGGCTGCATCTACTATTACCGAATCCGCATATGATGAGGCGCGAGAAACAATGGAGGTGCTCGATGAAGCTGAAAAAAGCATATACGCAATAGGTAATGCTTCCGCGGCGCACAAATTCACTGCCATTGGCGATAAAATTCACGAGGCATGGGATCGTATCGAAGCTCTTTCAAAGAAAGAAGATGGCATTCGTGGTGTTCCCTCAGGTTTCCCTTCTCTCGATAATCTTCTCTCAGGCTTCCACCCTTCCGATCTTGTCATTATAGCGGCCCGCCCCTCAATGGGAAAAACTTCGCTCGCCTTGGACATCGCACGAAATGCCGCTGTACGTCATAATGTTGCCGTCGGTATTTTCTCGCTCGAAATGAGTTCGGAACAACTTATCGATCGCATGCTTGCCGCGGAGTCTTTCGTCAATTCATGGAAATTGCGCACGGGCCAGGTGAGAGAAGAGGAGGATTTCGGCCGCATACGCGATGCGCTTGAATCGCTTTCAAAAGCCCCCATTTTCATAGACGATAAGCCGGGCAATAATATCCTCGCGATGCGCGCGGTCGCACGGAGACTGAAACGGGAGCGCGGTATTGGACTCATCGTCGTGGATTATCTTCAGCTCATGACTCCGACCTCGGCTAAATCTTCCGATTCCCTTGTCCAGCAGGTCACCGAAATATCCCGTTCGCTTAAATCGCTCGCGCGCGAACTTGCGGTACCAGTGATTGCGCTTTCACAACTTTCGCGTGCAGTTGAGCAACGTGGCGGCAGGCCGCGTTTGAGCGATCTACGCGATTCCGGGAGTATCGAGCAAGATGCCGATGTCGTTATGTTCATTCATCGCGAAGACAAGCGCAATCCGGAAAATAGCCAGCCAAATATTGCAGAAATTCTTATCGAGAAACACCGTAATGGCCCGACAGGTAAAACTGAACTCTATTTCGATGAAAAACGCGCCACATTCCAGCCAGTAGATACGAGCGGCTACGGTGACCTCGCAGGTGAGTTCTCTAACTAATGGATCATATTGACGAACTTGCTCGTGCTCTAGCCCGCTTGCCAGGGATTGGCCCCCGACAAGGTAAACGTTTTGTGTATTACTTACTTTCCGCGCCAACCTCAGAACGTACGAAACTCGCGGAACTTATCTTGTCGCTTGGTAAAGATGTTCGCCAATGTTCCGAATGCTTCCGTTTTCATAACGAAACTACTACAAATGTCTGCAGATATTGTTCTGATCACGGACGAGATGACGCAATTTTGATGTTTGTTGAGAAAGATCAAGACCTTTCCGCAATAGAACGTGCGGGTACGTATCATGGGCGTTATTTCGTACTCGGCGGCGTACTCACCCTGTCGGGTAAAGGTGCAATCCGTGAGAAGGAATTATTACAGATGGTTGAAAAACGTCTGGGGAACGGCCTGAAGGAAGTGGTACTCGCGCTTTCGGCAACAAGCGAAGGCGAGCACACGGCAGACCGCGTGCGTGCATTGCTCGCGCCATACCGCGATCATTTGAAGATTTCTGAACTCGGACGTGGCCTCGCGACCGGCAGCGAGCTTGAGTATTCCGATGCACAAACGTTGCGTGCCGCTCTTATAAACCGCAGAGAGGCTTAACGATCTTGAATAAAAGTCAATGCGCGGCCCTTAAGCGAAGCGCGGCCGGTACGACCGATGCGGTGAACATAATCCTCATATGTGGAAGGAAGGTCATAATTGATGACGTGTGAGACCGCTGGAATATCCAATCCACGCGCCGCAACATCAGTGGCAACAAGCACGTTCACCTTTCCTGCCTTGAGAGCCTCCAATGCGCGCAAACGCGCTCCATGCGTCTTATTACCATGAATGCTCTCCGCGTGAATGTGAAGACGCGAAAGCGCCTTAGCGAGCTTTTCTACGCCGAACTTGGTACGGCCAAATACAAGTACTCGACTGAACTCCCGATCTTTAAGAAGATTCGCGAGTACCTCGAATTTATCTTTTCCGCGAGGAATACGAACAACATCTTGATCAATGCTGCTCGGCGTATCGCGCATCTTTACTGAAATGATCACGGGGCTCGTGAGGAAATCACCGATGAGCCGCTCAATATCTTTCGACATTGTCGCGGAAAAGAAGAGCGTATGACGCTCTTTGCGCATTTTTGAAAGAATTATGCGCATGTCATCAATAAAACCCATGTCGAGCATACGATCCGCTTCATCGAGAACGACTGTACCAAAACCGGAAAGATCAAGCGCACGACGTTCCATCAAATCCTTGAGTCGTCCGGGCGTACCAATAACGAATGCCGGATCATTGCGAAGCATCGATATTTGAGGACCGATATTCGCGCCACCAACCGCGACCATGCCACGGAATCCGAGACCACGTGCAAATCCTGCAAGTTCTTTTTCTATCTGCACCGCAAGTTCTCTGGTCGGTGCCATGATAAGAACACGCTCACCTTTCTGCTTCACTACTTTGTCGATAAGCGGAATGAGAAATGCGGCAGTCTTCCCCGTTCCTGTCTGAGCGAGACCGACAACGTCTTGGCCGAGCAAAGCATGTGGAATTGCTTTATCTTGAATTGGCGTTGGAAGTTCGTATTTTCTCGCAGCGATATTTTTTTTCAGATGATCGTTAATATCGAAATCGGAAAACTTATGCTCAGGAACAAATACTGGTTCTTCAGTGCTGACAACCGCCTTATTCATGAATTTTGAAATTTCTGCTTCAGTCTCACCGAAAGAACCAAATCCGCCACGACGCGCGCCTGCGTGTCCATGACTACCATATCCACCGCGTCCATAATTACCACGATCTGCAGGACGGCTCCCATTGCGTCTGCTGAATGAGCTGTCTCGACGAGATCCATAAGAAGGACGGGCGGAGTACTTCCCCCGTTGGTATGAGGAAGAATGTACACTACTGTGCGAGTCACTATTAGATGATTGATGATTCCAGCGCCCTATTTGCATATAAAATATAGCTAGCTAAATAAAAGCCTTTGCATTTGCTTTCGATATTTAGGATTAGGAAATCGAGTCGATTTTTACCTTAAGAAGCGGTTGACGGTGCCCACGACGTTTATAATAACGACTCTTCGGTTTATACTTCACAACCTCAATTTTTTTTCCTTTCCCTGCGAAAACAACGGTGCCCTTGACCTCTGCGCCCTTGATAACGGGCGCACCGATGGTCGTGTCCGAGCCGTTGTCAACGAGGAGCACCTCGCTGAAGACAACAGTGTCGCCTTTCCCCAAGTCTTCCGGAAATTTCTCGATAGAAATAGTGTCGCCTTTCGAGACGACATACTGCTTCCCGCCGGTCTTGATTACGGCCACTTCCATAGTCGTTATAATCTAACATTCTTCTGTATAAAAAACAAGGCTGCGCGGAATGTTCTCCGACACAGCCTCAACATGTTTCATTGCCGCTGATTGGTTACCGTCGTGGGGGTTGCAACCACCACCCCATTAACCATGGTGAAATGCATGGGCGGTATCGGATCATCCGTCCGCACGATGCAGAGATGGTAGCCGCTATCGCGAAACACTTTACCATCTTCGATAATCAAGATATTACTCTTACCCGAGTGAATAACCCCGACGAGTGAATATTCCCTCCCGTTTGATAGAACTTTTGAAATGGGTGTTGTCGCCTCGGACACGTATCCATGTCCATCGGATACACCAATCATTACCCCTGCGGCAGCAATGACGGTGAACAGTAATAGTACGGATCCAAATCGCGTGTTCGCATCTTTGCGCCACTTCAAATCTGTCACCGCCAAGGCTGCCAGTACACAGAAAATAAAAAGCACCACGAATGAACTCAAATACACTGTCATTCCCATTTCAATTCCCTCCGTTTCAATTGTAACCTCGGTGTGAGGTTCCTTTCTGTTTATTTTTTAACACATATTGCAAGATCAATCAAGTTCCTGCATGGGCTTCTCAAGAAATTCAGGCTCGATGCCTATTTTTGAATCGGCTATGCGGTAGACATCCTTATCTATTTTACCAAGCTCTTTGTATCCGCTATTATAATGCGAAACGGTCGTGCCGAGTGAAATACCAAGTTTCTTATAGAATTGCTCATAAGCAGCAACGTGCTTCCCTAATTCCCCTACCCTTTGCTGAATTTCCACCGCCTTCTCTTCGATTTTAAGTGCCTTGAGTCCTTGCATAACAGTCTGGAGGTATGCAAGAAATGATGTTGGCGAAACAATAATGACCTTATATTTGCTCGCCGCCCTCTGAATGAGATTTTCATCTTCTCCACCGCCAACTTGATTCGTGAGAAGATCATAATAAATTCCCTCTGAAGGAATAAACATGAACGCAAAGTCCATTGTGTTTTCCTCGGGCCGAATATACTTTGCGGTTTCCTGGATGCGTAGTTTGAGATCATTGATGAACGCTTTTTCAAATGTTGGCTTCTCTGTCTCGCTCGCATGCACGAGACGATTGTAGTTATCAAGTGAAAACTTCGAGTCAATCGGGACAATCTTGTCATTTATGAACACTGCAGCATCGACAATCTCACCATTCTTGAATGAATACTGCATCTGGTATATCCCTGGCGGAAGTACATTCTTCAAAACGGTTTCCAGATAATATTCTCCGAGGATGCCGCGCTGCTTCGGATTTTTGAGTATGTCTTGAAGACTCTGCAGCTGTTCCGCGAAACTTTGTGTCTGTCGACCAATCTCCTTCACTGAAGTGATCTCTTGCGTTATCTCTTTGATGAGCCGGGTGGATTCGGAAAATTGGCGGTGCGCATTCTCTTGCATCGCACGAGACGTATCTGAAACGCGCGCGTCGAGCGTCTTTTCAAGATTCTGCAACTGCTGTTGCAAAAGCACCATGCTACCTTCGTCGCGGACGGGTTCGTGGCGACGTAGGATGAAATAAAGAGCAATGCCCTGCACAACAAAAAGAGCAAGAATGACGAAAGAAATATTCAAAATGCTCATGTCTGTAGTATACTCTGCCGTATGGCTATTCACGAAACTATAAAGAAAGCGATTCCAGACGCACTCCGCGCACGTGACGAGGTACGGCTCCGGACACTCCGCTCGATTCTCACCGCGATGACGAACGAAATCGTCGCCAAAAAACGCAAGCCCAATGAACTCCTAACCGACGAGGAAGCTCTTGTGGTGGTGAAGCGTGCCGTTAATCAGCGCAAGGATTCTATTGAACAATTCGAGAAGGCGTCGCGAAACGACCTCGCGGAACCAGAAAGAGCCGAGCTTGCCATACTCAAATCCTATCTCCCCGTCCAAATGAGTCGTGAAGAAATCATCAAGATCGCGCGCGCGAAGATGACAGAACTCGGTATCTCAACAAAGACCGAAACAGGTAAGTTCACCGGCATCTTAATGAAAGAGTTGAGTGGAAAAGCCGACGGTGGCGATGTCAAGGCGGTTGTGGATACCTTGCTTACGTAACCCTAATCACAGATGTTTTATTCTCATTGACACTGTGTTATTGCCTGGCATACTTACAAGTATGCCGATGTATGGAGGGTAATCCGATGAATGATCCAGTGAAAAAAATGAAGGAACTCATGCGTATACATGGGATTGATGCGCGTTTGAAGAAAAGAAAGATCGAAGATCAGTCCACACCGGCGCCCCGAGAGGAACCTCCGGTGAGGGTTCCTCGCGAACAAACACCCCTTCGCAACATCCCAGGCATTATAGAGGACGCAAGAGCACACGAAAAGCGAAATCCATCGCCTCCGGAAAATGACGATTCTCCGAACACGCGGTAATAAAAGTGTGCACCTGTGCCGGTGGCGAACCACCGGCTTTTTCTTTCATATTTAACGTATTGCGGTATATCATAAAACTAATTCGTGAGTGTGGGCCAATGTTAAACGAGTCGGCAGTACAAAAGCTTATGCAATGTAAACAGTTGGACAAAGAGATTAGCGAAACACGGTACTTGGCTGCAGAAATAAACCCTGTGAAACGCATTAAGGAATTCAAAACAGTTAAGAATCTCGGGCTAATGATGTGCGGCCCAACAGGATTGAATTTCGCTAATCAATTCTAATTACTTCTTTCGAAGTAAATGTCCATCCCCGAAACAAATGCTCTTACCATTATGGCAGACTACGAGCTGGAACTCTGTGACCCTACGGGGAGTCGAACCCCGATTTACGCCGTGAGAGGGCGCTGTCCTAGCCATTAGACGATAGGGCCGATGTATTGTTTTATATCAGAATTGCTGCGTGTACGCTACGGTTTTTGTTTCCATGTCTCTTCCTGGCGTACGAGCCGTACTGCATCGGAAGGGTCGCCAAGCAATGCTTCAACGATTCGTTCTGTGCGAATCGCTTGAGATCCTTTTATCAATACGACATCACCGATACGAACGATATCGACAAGAGCTGCTGCGGCCTCCTGGGAATTACTAAACCATAGTGCTTTATCGTTTTTTAACGTTGCAACGAATGCACGGGCACGAATACCAACCGCTACAACCATATCAGCTGAACTGTCTGCAAGCGTACCTATGCGTTCATGCTCCATGACAGAATAACGTCCAAGTTCCAGCATATCGCCAAGAATGGCAATGCGCCGCTTCGCACGAGGAAATATTTTCAAGGTCGCGAGCGCTTCTTCAACCGCCGCAGGCGAAGAATTGTAGGAGTCATCGATTATAACGGAACCATTCTTCCCGGGGAAGATCCGTCCGCGACCAGGTGGTGGTTCGTAATTTTCAAGTGCGGTGAGCGCATCAGAAAGTGGTATTTCGAGTGCATAAGCAGTAGCAAGAGCTGCAGCTATAGGAAATACTTGTGTCCTGCCAACCGAGCCACGAATAATAAGATCTCGAGTTTCTCCTGAAATACTGACTTTCGCGATCATACCCATCACCCTTTCTCCTGACTCATAAAAATCAATGTCACTAATATGGACAACGGCATTATTCGAAGTTCCGTATAAAATACTGCGCGCTGGTGTACGCACCGCACTGTCGAGTGCGTATTGGTCGTCGGATGGAATGATAAGAGGAGCATCCGCGGCAAGCGCATACGCTGGAGAAAATTCTTCTTCTCGTACCGCTTCGGGTGACGCATATGCCTCGACGTGCACAGGTATTTCAGGCAACCGTGTTATCACAACAACATCTGGCGTTGCAATGCGCAACATTCTAGCGAGGTCACCAGGTCGGTCCGCTCCTACTTCAAGCACAAGCATATTCGGATAATGATTTGGTAGAAGAAGAAGTCCGAGAGCACTTTTCATAACCGAATACCACGCGAGTGGATTACCCCAGGGACTTTTTACGCCAAAAATAGTGAATGGGACGCCGAATTCGCTATTAAAACTCTTTTCACTTTTGCGTACAAGGAATCGTGTGGAGAGTGCCATGGCAACGGCATCTTTCGTTGATGTCTTCCCAACGGACCCGCTTACCATCACAATGCGCGGTCGATAGCGGTGCACAACGGCACGAGCAAGAAATGCGAGTTTGAAGACGACAATGGATTTAAAAATTTTCCTCATGGAATCGTTGTGGTTGCGACATTGCGATCGGGAGGCACAGCATAATAATTAATGAGAAAATGTACTAGGTCAAGCAATGAAGTCGAGAGAGATTGTTCCGCATATATAACATTTTTCGGATCCTCCGTATAGAGAAGGATGATAAATTTTGGATTAAATGATGGGAAAAAGGCGACCTCGGAGTTAAAAAACTTATTTTTGTAATAAGTGCCCGTGGGAGTTGGTAATTGCGCTGTACCAGTTTTCGCAGCTACTGACATAGTGGGAATTTTTGCGGAAATGCCATTTACCTTAAGCGCATTATCCCACAAAGCATCCATCATAACGGTCGTCTCGCGCGCCGCTGCCACTGAAAAAATTCGAGTGCCACTTCCCCAGTTGATAGGTTGCGAAACTCCTGAATTGAGAATGATACTTGAAACCAGATGAGGTCGTACGAGTATGCCGCCATTCGCTACGGCAGCAAGTGCACGAACCATTTGTATAGGCGTTACCGCAATCCCTTCACCGAAAGAAGCCGTATCATAATATATCTGTTGCGGCTTTGATAAGTTTGAGAGGAGCGCATCAGTCTCGTGTGGCAAATCTATGCCTGTTTTTTGTCCAAAAATATTTGTGAAATATTGCCGAAACCGCGACTGACCAAGTTGTTCGGCAACCCAGGATGCTCCGACGTTTAACGAGTCTTGAATGATGGTCAACATTGGAATAACGCCATATGCTTTAAGGTTCCAATTACATATGCGATCACCGTCAACCCGGATACAGCCAGTGTCATTGTACGTCGTCTGTGGTGTCACCGCTCCAGCAGTAAGTGCTGATGCCATTGTGATTGGTTTCATTATTGAACCATACTCGAACACGTTCTCAACTAACGGATTTACCAATAATGACGGGTCGAGATTTTGAAGGTCATTAGGATCAAAGGTTGGATATGATGCAATCGCATAGATCGCACCAGTTTTGGGATCCATGATGACGCCACCCGAGCTTTCACTTGAATATCGCTGATTTACCTTAGTAATATCGTCCTGCAATCGTGTTTGGACTTCGGGTTCGATTGTCGTTACAATATCACCTTCGTTCGCATTTTGTGTACTAGAAAGTAAATTATTAGCGTTCGAGAAAAGTTCTGCGAAGAAATTTTTGTGAAGCGCGTCGCCTGAGCGTGAAAGGACGCTGTTGTACGCCGCTTCAAGACCAGTTTGGCCAGTGGGTGTGCCACCGGATCCATCGGAGACGATGCCTATGGATTGCGCCGCAAGCGATCCGCCCGGATAATAGCGCCAAGTCTCACGCAATACCTGTACGCCGGGAATGGCGAGAGCGGCAAGTGCACTCCCGTTTGCATTCGAAAGATGATATGCGACCTCTATGTACACTTTAGTTTTATCCATGGCGTCGGCAAGAAACGCTGTGTGAGTAACCATTGTCGAAGACGCTATAGAATTTATAGCCACATAAGCTGCTTCTGCATTAATAATTTCTTGCGGATCTATCGCGACAAGAAATCCGGTAGCGAGCGTTGCTGCGGAAATTAGTGTGCCATCCTTACGGGTAAAATAAATGGAACCGCGATCAAAGAGTCCGCTTCCACCCGATGCAAACTGCTGATTTGCCTTCTGCACATATTCCTGTCCATGCACAATCTGAAGAAAATACAGACGTGCAAAAATACCTAAAGCAATCAGAATAATGATTGCGAGAACAATACGAATACGTTTACGAAACTGCGCGCGCATGGCTCTTTTTAGCGCAATGCGGTAATGGCCGTTGCTGGAACAAATATTTGGGCAGTTGGTGCCGTGTATCCTTCCGCACTGTAATCTGTATTCGTGATTTTTGCCACCGAAGCAAAATATTGCGATTCTAGCGTTGCAACCGCCGCCTCGTCATTCTTAACTGACTGAGAAAATTCAACCGTAAGTGCTGCATAACTCATGACAACGGCCATGAGTCCTATATAAGTAACAGAAAGAACACCAACCATGACGTAACAAAGCTGAAGGAGAGAGAACGAAAAATGTTGGCGAAGATTAGACATAAGAGAGCATGTAAGAAGTTGGATTTGTTGACTCTGCATTTGGCACAGCGGCACTTCGTTCAAATACACGTAATTTCGCGCTACGCGCACGGCGATTCGCGTGAATTTCCGCACGCGAGGGTATAATCGGTTTTTTTGACACCAATAATCCCGCTCCGGTGTTTGCCGCATCACGTAGCATGGTTTTCACGATACGATCCTCGATGCTGTGGAAAGAAATAACGGCGAGGCGTCCACCAGGTGCAAGCATGCTGATCGCCGCAGCGAGGCCTTCCTGTAAACTTCCTATTTCATCGTTAACTACAATACGGAGTGCTTGAAACGTCTTCGTCGCGGGGTGAATTTTCCGTTTCTGATACCAATGTGGCGTACCTGCAATAACCGCAGCGACAAGCGCATTCGTTGTGAGAATTCGTTCGCGAGCACGCGCTGCAACAATCGAACGCGCAATACTGCGTGCGAAACGTTCTTCGCCATATTTGAAAAGTATGTCGGCAAGCACTGCCTCAGAAGAACTATTCACAATATCAGCTGCCGTCTCTCCACCATCTCCATACATCATGAGGAGTGGCTCATCATTTTTAAAAGAAAATCCACGGAATGACGCAATTTGATAGCCACTCCATCCGAGATCAAAAAGTATTTTATCGACCGGGGCAATTCCGAGGCGCTCAAGAATACGCATAAGGTTACGGAAATTATCATTCACCAAATGAGCGATGGGACGCCCTGGTCGACGATCAAGAGCATATGCCATACGTCCTCGCTCAACCGCTGCGGAATCAGCATCGATGCCAACGATGACACCCCCCTCGCCGAGTGCGGCAAGAAGCGAAGCAAAGTGACCTGCTCCACCAATAGTTGCGTCAACAACTGTGTCGCTAGACCGCACCGCAAGCGCGGCGAGCACTTCGTTCATAAGCACGCTATCGTGACGGACTTTTTCCATATCAATGGATATCGCCTACTTTCTCGGCGAATGCATCAGCATTCCGCTCAATTTCGGAAGTGTATTTTTTCCACGCACCTTCTTCCCAGATCTCGACTCGATCGGCGACGCCGGCAATTATCGCTTTTTCCTCGATCGATGCGAAAGATTTTAAATGCTCGGGAATCAGCACGCGGCCCGTCCCGTCAACCTCGACCTCGGACGAACCGGCTAAGAAGAGGCGTGCGAGACCACGCCGTGCCGCACTGCCATTCACCTCTACCGCGTAGGCCCGTGCTTGTTTCTCCCACTCCTTGCGAGAATACACGTAGAGACAATGATCAAGGCCGCGCGTTACCACAACGACGCGGCCTAGATCCTTTCGGAATTTCGAAGGGACCGAAATCCTATTCTTTGAATCAAAAGTGTGTAGGTATTCTCCAAGAAACATAGCGGACGGTTATGTAGTGCGGGAATAGGCCACCATTCCAATTTCCCACTCTATATAACCATTATTGGATTATATACCACTTTCTCCCACATTATTATATGAAGTTATCCACACTGTAGTTCCCAGGGCATCTCCTATACCCTATTGATCCAGGTCCTGCAAATATCGGGGAAAAATTGGCTTGAGAACTTACTTCCATTGTTGGTCTGTATCTGCTTACTGACGAAGGACAGAGAGCTTCCTGCACCTGTGAAATGGAGTCTTATGGCGCTTTTGACCGAGTTGTGGTTCATAGATGCGCAGCATGACAAGGGCTTGTTGCATGTTCTGCGGATACTGTTTACCAAGCGATTTAATCTGTTACATCCTTGGAGAACCAGCGGTATATCTTGTGCTGCTAAAACGGTTCCTTTCCCAAGGAGAGGTATCGGTGGTACCGGAGATTCCCGAGACATGCACGCGACCAGAGAGTGTCTTTATTATCGCGTATAAGAAATGTTTTTCCATTTCGATGGTGATGGATATTTCGTATCTCGACGGCTATGCGATCCACCCACCACGTGGGGTTTTATTATGTTACGATACCTTCTCGATTGTATACGTTTGTTTACCAGATGGCGTCTCAAAAGTAAAAATATCACCCTTCTTCTTCCCCATAAGTGCTGCGCCGAGTGGTGAGACGTGCGAGAGCTTCTTCACGCGCATGTCGGCTTCTTCACTACCGACGATGGTATATTCGTGTGCGGTAGGATCCCCTTCCTTCTTGATTGATACTTTCGAATTGAAACTAATTTCACTCTTCTTTTTCCCGTCAGTGAAAATTTTTGTATATTTCACGAGTTCTTCGAGCTTCTTGACACGTTCTTCTGTTGCGGCCTGCAAATCACGCGCTTCCTGATATTCAGCGTTCTCTGAAAGATCACCGAGCGAGCGAGCATATTCGAGGTTCTTTGCAATCTCAGTACGACGCACTGTTTTTAAGTGCTCTAATTCTTTGACCATTTCGTCAAACTTCTCCTGCGAGACGAATGTTTCTTTTGCATTAATCATGTTTTAGAAGAGACTCGGCTAAGTGATGCGGTTGGTATGAATCATTGTACGTGAATACTACCCTAGAATGCAATAGCATGCCCTGCCGATCTAGATGAAATGCAAGAGGAGTAGTGGAGTATGCCCTACTGATAGACGTCAGCGCTAATTAGCATTATGGTGTACTGGTTGCCGTGCCACCAACGTAAGGAGAATTCTCCGCATGCAATGCATCAAAAAGTTGTTGCATGACGTTTACGGATTCTTCACCCGCGCCCGAAGGTCCGCGTTCAAGCACAACCGCGAAAGCATATTGCGGATTATCAAAAGGGAAAAATCCTTCGGCCCAGGAATTATCATATTGATTATTTGCACCGACTTGCGCGGTACCAGTCTTCGCTGCTACTGCTAGGTAAGATAGATTAATCGCGTGAGCGAGAGCACTCGTTACACCGTCACGCATTCCCGCACGCACGACGGAAAGTAAGCTGGCGTTGACAGGTACTGTCGTGTATACGGGCGCTTCTCCTGCAAGTAGGGTTGGTGTAAAGAGTTTGCCACCATTCGCTAGCGCGGCAGTTGCACGCGCCATTTGTATCGGTGTTACCTGTACCGCGTACTGTCCGATGGAAGTATCGTATGTATTACCAAGATACCAGGGTTCGTGAAAAACCTCTTGCTTCCATGCAGGGGTCGGAATAATTCCGCTCGCCTCGTTCGGCAAATCGATGCCAGTCGAACTCCCAAAACCGAACTGGTGATACCAGTAATCGAGTCGATCGATACCAAGACCCTTCTGGCTACCGAAACCACCGCCCACTGTGTAAAAAAATATGTCCGATGACCATGCGATTGCCTTTTCCACATTGACCGGACCGAGCGCCCTCCAACCCTTAAAGATAAAGGACTTGTTCGGATTATATGGATCTGGGATTGAAAGGAAACCTTTATCATCAATAATTGTATTTGGCGTAATGATTCCATCCGTGAGTGCGCCAGAAGCAATAAACGGTTTTACAATGGAGCCGGGTGTATAACCCTGTATTGCATGATCAAGGAACGAATCGCCTGGACTGCTGTTATAAAGCGCAATAGTACTCGCTGGACCACCACTTGCCATAACATTCGAGTCGTAGCTCGGATATGAGACGATTGCACGCACGGCCCCCGTGTGAACGTCCATTATGACGCCTCCTCCAGCGAGGAAATGCTGATTGGTGGCAACATTTACAAGTGCCTGTGCGAAAAGTTGCTCGAGGTTTGCGTCAATCGTTAATTGAAGATTGCTTCCGTCCCTTGCTGGAACAACAATGCCTTGAGAACGAACTTTGCCAAGCGCATCCACCTCAGTAAGCAACTCCCCGTTCTTCCCCGCAAGGAGCGAATTATACTCAGCCTCAAGTCCGGTAACACCCGTTTCTTTCGTGTCATAATAGACGCCTTTTGCATCCTTCTTCGGATATGAAACATACCCGATAATCTGACTCAAGGAAGGAACCGAGTAACTCCTCACAACACTGCCATCTGGTTCCGCAACATTATTGGCAAGTACAACGCCATGCATGTCAGTAATAATTCCGCGCGATGCAAAAATTGTCGTAGCTACAAGACTGTTGTGTGCACTCTCAGCCGCAAAAGCGGCGCCATTAATTATTTCGAGATTCCATGCACGGGCGACGAGAATAACAATGAGAATTGCGAGTACGAACGAGAGTGAGAAGAACGTCCTTTGCGGAAGAGGTTTTTCAAGCCGTCCTTCAAAACGTGCGTGATCGAAAGCGGGCGCATTTGACGCATCGAGAAATATTTCATCCAGAGTTATTTCAATATTTTTTCGCCGTTTACGTCGCCACATCATCTCTTGATGATACCCGTCCTAACTCGACTACGCACGGAAAACGCTATAAGGGTCACGATGGCGCCAGTTATCGCAAAAAATGGAGGAATTCCTGTAGACGGTGTGTAATAAAGCGTATCGAGGAATATGCCGCTCGCAAACGGTAAGAACGGCTCAATGGGTGAAGAAACAAGCGCGAGAAATGCCGTAAAGGGCCACGGGAAAAATATCGCAGAAATAAGAGCAGAACAAGTGAGTATTCCCCGAATCATGGCAAGGTCGAGGTTGCTTGCGAAAGTGCATTGAGTAGCGCTGTACTCACACCGCGCACAGTGACCCATGAGACTGAGAATAGATCGAGTGCTGGTGTGATACGGAGCGTAACCGCTGATGATGTCGGATTGCTGTCGATACGAGTAACTTTGCCGATTGGAAACATTCCTGGACCAGGACCAAATATGATGTCACCAACAGCGATGCTCGCGGAGCGGGGGAGTTTCGCATTCATGGTACCGGCACCAGAACCCGTAATAGTAAGCGGTATATCCGTAGGGCCAGCCCAACCAGCAATCCTGACACCCGGCGAAGAAAAGAGTGTTGCGCGAGAAAAATCTGAAAAAACCGTAGAAATGACACCAATTGGAACATCGCCTGCGCCGAACACTTCCTGCCCGAGCGCAACACCTGCCTGAGCGCCCGCAGCAAGCACAAGAGTGTCATACGGTGTTTCAGGTGGGCGGGCGACAACACCCGCGAGAATTTCAGATGGCATGTTTTTCTCAGAAGTGGGAGATCCGAGTAGCGCTTCAAGGCTGGCGTCTTTCTGGAGTAACGCTTGGTTCTCGTTTGCGAGCGCCGTATTTTCGTTCACTAAACTCTCGTTCTGTAAGGAAAGCTTTGTATTATTCCCAAAACCAGAGAAGAACGCGTGACTTTCAGCTGCGAGTGAATCCGCGCTATGGAATAGCGGCGCTAACATTTGCCAAAAAAGATTTGGTGCAAAAAATCGCACTAGAAAAAGAAGTGCAACGACGATAAGCGCAAAACCGCTCCACGGAATTTTCGCAGACGATAGGAACGCGTTACGTTTCGCTAAGAATGTCTTCTTCATCGATAAAAAAATCTGTGTAGGACACTGGGTCCTCGGTCACAATACCTGCACCACGTACTACCGTGGTAAGCGGCTCCGGCGCGATCCGCACGGGCACCCCGAGCATTTTTGCAAGTACTTGCGGCAATCCTCGTAAAAGTGCACCGCCACCGAAAACGATTACACCACGTTCAAGCACGTCGGAAAGAAGTTCGGGCGGTGTCGCTTCAATAACCTCTTTCATTGTATCCATGAGTATTTCGAGAGATGGTGTAATAGCTTCACGAACGTGCGCATCAGTAAGTGCTATCTCACGCGGTAATCCAGTTGCGAAATCACGACCACGCACATTTCGCGAGAGTGTTTCAGTAAGAGGCACAACCGCACCAATCCCTATTTTGACGTCCTCGGCAGTCCGTTCGCCGATACCAAGCTTGAATTCGCTACGAACATAATCAATGATGTTCTCATTGAAACGATCTCCAGCAACATGCGAACTCTTCGCGGCAACGACACCCTTAAGCGCGATAACAGCGATGTCGGTCGTACCGCCCCCAATGTCGAGTACCATCGTACCAATAGCTTCAGTAATTGGTAATTTCGCGCCGATGGCACCCGCAACAGCTTCTTCGATGATAATCGCTTCGCGTGCACCCGCATTCTTTGCCGCATCACGAACTGCACGACTCTGTACGTTGGTTACCCCCGTTGGCACGCCGATTACAACGCGTGGACCAAACATTCGTGCGTGTCCATTTTGGGCTTTATTGATGAGATATGTAAGAAGTTCTTCAGTTACCTCGAAATCGGAAATGACGCCATGTGAAAGCGGGCGAACAGTACGAATATGAGAGGGTGTTTTGCCGATCATTGTTTTCGCCTCCTTCCCTACCGCAACAACCTGGTGAGTCTTATCGTTAACCGCTACCACTGATGGTTCATTGAGAACCACGCCACGGCCACGAACATAGACAAGTGTATTTGCCGTCCCGAGATCAATCGCGATGTCATTGCTGAAGATTAAATTTTTTGAAAATCGTGCCATATCATTTCGCAAGAAGCTCCGCATATGACCTCTTCATGATAGTTCCGGTTACACGCTCAACGACTTCGAATGCGCCAGTCGCAACCGTGTTCTTGCCGACTACTATACGGTATGGAATACCGAGCAGATCGCTTTCCATGAATTTCTCGCCGGCACGCAAATCGCGATCATCATAGAGAACGTCGATATTGGCATTTACTAAGTCGCGATATAGAGCATCCGCCATTTTTTTTATCTCATCGTCCGTCTGCCCAAGAGACACAAGATGCGTGGAAAACGGTGCGACCGCCTCCGGCCAAACAAGGCCTTTCTCATCAGCCATGAGCTCAACGATTGTACCCATGAGACGCCCCGGACCGATGCCATAACTTCCCATGAAAACCGGTATTGACTTCCCTTCTGCATCTTTATATGAAAGACCGAGTGCTTCAGAAAATCGTGTGCCGAGTGTAAAAATATTTCCAACCTCAATTGCCTTAGTTTCCTTAAGATTTTTCTTATCCATACCGGTGACCGCGTACACTTCCGAATCATCGTACACTTCCTTATTCAAAGCGAGTCGCTTCGCACTGTCGATATAAATAGTGTCCTCACCCGCAGCACAAACAGTCTGGTACTCATGCGAATATTTGCTGAAGGAACCGCCAGAAGCAAAGGTGCGATAGGTCTTCGCGCCGATGCCAACACGCTCGAAAATCTTCTCATACGCGCCGGCGACTTTTTCATAAAATTCGGCATGGCTCGCGGCATCCTTCGAAAAGGAATATAGATCTTTCATGATAAACTCGCGCGCGCGCATGATACCGGACTTCGCCCGCATCTCGTTGCGAAACTTGTTTTGAAATTGGTAAACGTACCGCGGCAAATCTTTATACGAAGCGACGTATTCGGACATAAGCGCCGTAAGCGCTTCTTCGTGCGTATTGCCAAGACCGAGCTCGTTGCCGTTTTTTAATCGTGTCTTAAACCATACATCAACAATCTCATCATTCCAGCGACCACTCTTCTTCCAAACTTCCGGATCCTGCAGAGCGGAAAGAAACACCTCTTCCCCGCCGATTGCGTTCATTTCCTCGCGAATGATGTCAATGATTTTATTAAGCACACGCAAGCCGAGCGGAAGGAAATCGTAAACGCCTGCCATCTCTTTATGAACATAACCCGCACGTACTAAAAGCTGGGCATTTTTTGCAACCTCGTCCGCGGGCGCCTCGCGACGGGTTTTGGTGAATAGGTTCGACTGTCTCATGCGCAACAGTATACGCGCATCCTGCAACCTCGGCAAAAAAGATCTCGCATTCCCTTTTTGGGGAGGATCAGGTAAAACACGGACTGCCACGATATTCTTCGCCTATCCGCAGCATCCATGCGAACGCGGCAAGAATGAAAATACGAATGAGAGGCTTACACCGAATCTTCCCGAAACGCTTAGAATTCAAAAAATATTGTTAACAGTTATACAATTTCGTTACAAACCCTGCATCAGAGTAAATTGAGCCTGTTGTCTGGCGAAGGACGTTGGTTCATTCCTTAAGCCCACCGTTTCGAACCCCAGCCTACGGCTGGGTTCTTTTTTATCCGATAATCTTAAAGATATCGTGCGCGGTCACGACAACCATGAGCAAAATAAGAAATGCGAAACCCACAGTGTTGAATGCACGCGCGATATTCGCCTTTATCGGACGACGAATTATTCCCTCAATGATTACAAACAAGAGTCTACCGCCATCAAGTGCTGGGATGGGAAGAAGATTGATAAGAGCAAGATTAATGGAAATGATCGCCATAATCGAGAAAAGATCGCCAATGCCCTGCGCCGAAGCGTTCCCAACCACTCCGGCAATGCCGATTGGACCAGAGACCTGCGAGAGGTTTGCGGAAAATGTGAATATCCCGTAGAAAAAATGCCAAAGTCCTTCTGCAGTGAGCAGAGTTGCGCCCCAGGTAAGTGATGCACCCTCGGTAATCGCCGCACCAAATGAGAGTGGCACAATACCAACTGTGGCGACCTCAACGCCAAGCGCATACCGTGAGGGGTCGGAAGGCACAACGCCTTCCGTGGGCTTCGCAATGATATTCTGCTCGCTTCCCGCACGCTCCACATTGAGCGTAACCACACCTCCAGCACTTGCCGCAATGAATTTTGCGAAGCTCACAGGATCAGTCGCGTGCCACACCCCTCGTGCATCTTTTGCCTCTATAATCGAGTCTCCCACAAGAAGCCCCGCATGCGCGGCGGGTGTTCCTGAAATCACATTCGCAACCATAAGCTCCATATTTCGAGCATTTGCGAGATCGTTCTCTGAAAGCGCGCGCGGTGTTCCCGCAACAAGTGCCCCCGTAATAAGTACGTAGGCAAAAAGAAGGTTCATCGTGACTCCAGCGATAAGCACGAGTGCCTGCAAGAAACGTGGGCGTGCTGAAAACGCACGTGGATCTCCGCCGCCGCCGTCTTCACCATAAATTTTTACGAAACCGCCAAAAGGCAACCAATTGAGCGTATAGGAAGTTTCGCCTATTTTTGCGATCGTCGCTGCCCGCGGCGGATATCCAAGACCAAACTCATCGACACGCATTCCCGAAAGTTTCGCTACAATAAAGTGCCCGAGCTCGTGTACAACGATAAGTGCAACGATAACAATAATGAAAATAAAGATACTCATCTTATGATTTTCTTATTGAGAAATCTCAATCTGTTTTCTCTCTAAAATAGCTGCGATTGTATCATTCCCGGCATCAACAAGCTTCTGAATCTCATCTTTCAAACGAATTATTTCATCTTTTCCTATGCCTCCCTCTTTCCCCGACGCCTCAAGCATCTTAATTGCGTCGGTACGATGCGAACGTAATGTGACTCTCGCGTGCTCAGTTTTATCGCCAGCAATTTTTAAAAGTTGCGTACGACGTTCATTAGTAAGTTCAGGGAAAGAAACCCGTAGACCTTGCTCGTCGGTTGAAATTCCAACTCCGAGATCAGCATCGGTAATCCCCTTTTCAATTGTTTTTAGTAGATCTTTGTCCCATGGAATGACCCGGAGCGTACGTGCATCTTCTACTGAAACAGAGGCTAGTTCGCGAAGCGCTGTTCGTGTTCCATACGCTTCGGGCTTAATCGCGTCAAGCAGAGTTGGTGTCGCACGACCAGTGCGAACTCCTGCGAGTTCGCGTGTGAGCCATTCTTCGGTTTCCTTAATATTAGATTTTAACTGTGAAAAATCATATGTCATGAAGACATCATATCAAATTCTCTGGAAGTACAAGAGAGAGATGTTCGAGGATCATGCGTATCGGCGCACTACGCTCATGAAGATAGTTGCGCAAAAAAGCAATTTCGAAGAGGAGCGCGATGATAGTCTTGTCGTCTTTATGTTTCCTAAGCGCCCTATATGAGGCCATCTCAATGCCGTTCACGATCGCAATGGTTTCATCGCGAGATTCACGCCGTTCTTCTTCATCTTTCCCACTTGCAAGTTTTTTAATGAGCGCGCTACGTCTCTCTCTTGTTCCTTCAATAAACATACGGGCAACTTCTGAGATTTTCTCCTGCTGCTTTGCGGCATGCACCTCAAGCACCGTCACACGCGAACGGAGCGTTGGCAAAAGCCCGCCAAACGTCGGTAATATAAGAAAAAGGTATACCCCCTTGGGGGGTTCTTCGAAAATCTTTAAAAGCGCATTTTGTGCCTCATGATACATACGACTTACTGCAATAATGAGTACTTTGTACTCGCCAACAAAAGACGCTCCCGTGGCAAGATCAAAAATTCGCCGTGCATCCGCAACTGAAAAAAGCCCGTATCGCAACACAATGACATCGAGATTGTCGTTCGCTCTGGAATCGAGTTCTTGTCTCATCCAAGTTCGTGCTGTCTCAATTCCAGACTCTGCTTCTGCCGCCTCAATGATAAACGCGTGATGTCGCATGAATTGATTATAGATCTGCATTCTTTACTAACCGATAGTTGACAATGTTGGGAATGATATTATACCAGTTTATAGAAATTAAAAGGTTCATAGCTTGTGGGTAAATTATAAAATGGCTTCTCAGTGATAGTAATAGTCACCGCTGCAGAAATGGGGGCGTTTGATTTGAAAATTCCAGATGGAGGATCGGGGTCGTGAGGTCAATTTTTATCGATATCCGCTCTTCCCTCTTTTATTATTGTTTTGCCAAAATACTCTTTTGATACATGCCCAGATGATTAAGTGCAATTCCGGTACCGCGCGCTACGCAATAGTAAGGGTCTGTCGCAAGCTTCGCGACAACGCCGGTGCGGCGGTAAACAAGTTCAGGCATCTGCCGTAACTGCGAAGAACCACCGGTGAGAATAATCCCATTGTCGATAATGTCAGCAGCGAGTTCAGGCGGAGTATCCTGCAATACCTTGCGTATCGCCTGCGTCATTTCGCGCAATTCGCGCACCATAGCCGTCACGAGATCGTTTGTCGAGATATCAACGGTGCGTGGAAGACCGCTTACAAGGTCACGCCCCTTGACTGGCAAGGTAAGTCCTTCGTTCATCGGCACGGCGGAACCAATCTTTATTTTGACCTCCTCCGCGGTCTTATCGCCAATCGCCAGGTTGTGACTCTTCTTCACATAATCAACGACTGCGCGATCGAGACGATCGCCTGCGCATTTCACGCTCGTTGAAGCGACGATGCCGCCGAGTGAGATCACGGCGACATCTATGGTACCGCCACCGATGTCCACGATCATGCGCCCCATAGGCTCATGGATAGGAATACCGGCGCCGATGGCGGCAAGTATAGGTTCCTTCACCACATACGCGTTTTTCGCGCCCGCTTTCAATGCCGCCTCAATAACCGCTCGCTTCTCGGTTGAAGTCACTCCAGCGGGAACCGAAACAAGTACCGTCGGTTTAAAGGGATTGCGCTTAAGCGCTTTCCTTATGAAATATCGAAGCATGGCCTCAGTTACGCGATAGTCGGCGATAACGCCGTCCTTCATAGGACGATACGCGATGATATCATCCGGCGTACGACCAATCATCTGCTTAGCTTCTGCGCCGATCGCGAGAATTTTATTACCGCCCTGCTTTCCACGCGCTTTCCCCACAGCAACAACGGATGGTTCATTGATAACGACGCCCTTCCCAGGCATGAAAACAAGAACGTTTGTCGTCCCAAGATCAATGCCTAGTTTGGGGGAAAAGAAAGACATTACTTCTGCATCATAGCGCCGCCACGCGACTCTGGGAAGCGTCTTTTCGTTAGGTGATAGATGTTTTCGAATACGAATGAGAAGGGAATTCCCTTCAAAGAGTAGCCGCGATGGCTACTGAGGTTTAAATTTATTAACTCGATCAGTTCCTGCGTTCTTTCCACGTATAGAAAGTATATCGAGAGAATGATACGATGCTCACAATGCAAGGAGAAATGAATTTCGTCATCGAGGGCGGGAAGAAGCTCTCTGGACGGGTCGAAACAAGTCGTTCGAAAAATGGCGCTGTGGCACTCCTCGCCGCCTCCCTTTTGAATCGCGGCAGAACAACACTTAAGAATGTCCCGAAAATCGAGGAAGTAAATCGACTTGTTGAAGTACTCCGCTCGATCGGTATTTCGGTCGAATGGCATGGTGCAAATCTTGTCATTGAACAACCTGAAAATATTTCCCTCAATACTATCGACCGTGGTGCAGCAGCCAAAACACGTAGCATCCTGATGTTTATCGGTCCGCTCATTCACCTATTCAAAGAGTTTGAGTTGCCGCAGTCGGGAGGCTGTACACTCGGATTGCGTTCAGCCCGTCCACATATTATGGCGCTTGAGAAGTTTGGCGTCACAATAGAAGCGCGCTCGAAAAGTTATCGCGTTACCCACACACAGCTTGTTCCAGCGGAAATCGTCCTTTACGAATCGAGTGATACCGCTACTATCAATGCTCTTCTCGCCGCCGCACGTATCAATGGCACCTCTACTATTAAATACGCTTCGGCAAACTACCAAGTTCAAGAGGTATGCGGGTTCCTGAAGACGCTTGGTGTCTCTCTGGACGGGATCGGCACAACAACGCTTACCGTTCACGGTATCCCTGATTGTGCGAAGGAAATATCCTATAGTGTGGCACAAGATCCGACCGATGCGATGTTTTTCATAGCGGCGGCAGCCGTTACCGGCTCCGCAATAATAATCACGGCTGCACCGATAGAATTCTTAGAGATCGAATTATTACTTTTGGAAAAAATGAAGTTGCAATTCACGTTATCAAATCCACGATTATCTGAGAATGGAATTACAAAACTAAAAGATATCCGTGTTGAGCCGTCTGCATTGATCGCTTTCCCCGAAAAAATCCACGCACGCCCCTATCCAGGCCTCAACATCGACAATCTTCCCTTTTTTGCGGTAATCGCCACCCAGGCCAAGGGTATAACGCTCATTCATGATTGGACATACGAGAAACGCGCAATTTATTACACGGATCTCGATCGTCTCGGAGCAATAACGAATCTTCATGATCCACACCGCATCTCAATCGAGGGCCCGACAAAGCTCAAAGCGGCAGAGGTCATCTGTCCACCAGCGCTACGACCTGCAACTATTATTCTTGTCGCAATGCTCGCGGCAGAAGGTCGTTCAACACTTCGCAACGTCTATAGCATCAATCGCGGCTATGAAGACATAGTGACGCGTCTTCAACAGCTCGGAGCCTCTATTGAAGCAACATGAAATTTGTCGGTGATATTCTTCCCGAGTTTGAGAAAAGGATGGCAGGAGCACCCAAAGGGAAGAAGCGTCTCACCGAACGCGGTGAACTGATGCGTTTTTTCCTTCGACATTTGAATCATTCTCGAGCACACGACGGACTTCCTTCCATGACGATGGCGCACCTTGGTACTGTTCTAGAAAAAATACCGACGCAAGATCTTTACTATTTAAAAAGTGTGTGCAGTCAGGCAAAAAATTTCAGTAAGAAGTTTTGGTGGGAACTTGATCCTACAAAACACCCATTACGCTGATTTTCTGTTATATTATGGAACATGAAAAAGATTGTGCAAGAAAGTGCGAAAATATTGCGTGATATTGCGAATCCCGTGCCAGAAAAACTTTTCGATTCGGTAGAACTCACGCGCATAATCGAAGATATGAAAAAAACGCTTGATCCTGAACTCGAAGGTGTCGCACTTGCCGCTCCACAAATTGATATACCCTACCGCATATTCATTGTCCGAAAAGATCGCACGATTCCTATAAAAAAAATGACCCGCGGTGGCACAGCAGATAAGCCTCCCGAAAAACAAAGCGACCCGCCCGCACCTGACGTGGAGGTGTATATAAATCCAGAAATTGTAAAGACCTCAAGGAAACGCGCGTATTCGGACGAAGGATGTCTCTCTGTCCGCGGCGTATACGGTACGACCAATCGACATGAGCGTGTTACTATTCGCGCCCGCCGCATTGACGGCTCGCGATTCGAGCGCGGCGGCGGCGGCCTCATGGCTCAAATATTTGAGCACGAAATTGATCATTTAAACGGAGTTCTATTCATTGATCATGCCGAAAACCTCATACATGTCTCGCATGCCACCAGCTCATAATTTCGTTTATTTTGGCACGCCCAAGGTCGCGCACGATACACTGGCGATTCTTATCAAATCCGGCTTCATACCCACCGTTGTGGTAACCTTGCCGGATGCCCAGAAAGGACGGGGCCTTGCACTCAAACCTTCCGAAACAAAAATCCTCGCTCTCGCGCACGGCATCAAAGTACTTACGCCTTCCTCACTTGATGCGAACGCCATCGCCTCTATTAGCGCGTATAAGTGCGCCTATGCCATCGTTGTTGCCTACGGGAAAATATTTCCCGAAGAACTCATAGCTGCCTTCCCATTGGGCGTGTTAAATGTTCATTATTCGCTTTTACCAAAATACCGCGGCGCGACCCCGCTTGAGGGCGCGCTTCTCGCCGGTGATACAGAAACTGGCGTGACTATCCAGAAAATGGCAAAGGAACTCGATGCGGGAGATATTTTTGCCCAAGAGACGATACGCATCGTTCCCTCTGAGACCGCACGTGAATTACGGCCACGTCTTATTTCCATGGGTGCCGAATTGCTCGTCAAAACGCTCCCTGCCTTCCTTTCCGGTACTGTCACGCCAATCCCGCAAGACGCGCCGCACTCCTCTTGCACTCGAAAACTAAAAAAAGAGTACGGACTGCTTTCACTTGCTGACCCCGATGAAATCAATTGGAACAAGTACCGCGCTTACGCCGATAGTATTGGTACCTATTTCCTTCACAACGGGAAACGCGTAAAGATAGTGTCCGCTTCTTTTAAAAATCAGAGATTCATTCCCGAACTGGTCATCCCTGAAGGCAAGCGTGAAATTGATTACATAACTTTCTGTAAAGTGGATTAGCGGTCTGAATTTCTTACAGATTTGGCGAATCTGGCATATCACACCCTTCATCAAAATACGTAACTTGTGATAGACACTCAATTCGCAGAATGCCCTAACGTCCAAGACGTATCATTCTCTTGATCGCTGAACTTCCGCGCTTTAAGAGCCGTTGCGCACGTCCGCGCGAATGACGTATTTCGGCCTCAAGCTCGCTACGTACCTTATCCGCCGCACTCTCGGGAGACGGCTTCACCGCCTCAGCATGAAATACTTTCCCGTCAATAATAAGACGAGCAACGAGACGGCACGGCTCCGCCGAACGCCCTTCTGGTGGCGCGTTCTCTATCTCTATCTCGAGCAATGCGCGATCACCCTCCTCTCCAATAAGACGCAATGGGGCCGCAAGTTTCTCCTCAAGAAGAGCTTCAGTTTCTGCATTGAGTTGATACTTCGTCGCTTTGATAGTGATATTCATTATGTGGGACTTTAGCCGTTAATACTAATCATTTTAGCCCGTGAACGGTGTCCTGTCAGTATCTGCACTTTACTGAACGGTATCCCCTGTTGAGCAGCGATAATTTCACGTACGCGGTTATTCGCACGATTCCCGGCTGCCGGCTCTCGAACTGAAATGGCAAGCGTCTCATCTTTCCTTTCAATTTTCTCGCGTTTCGCACCTGGCGTGACAAATACTTTTATATACATTAAATTTTTGGATAATTCGCGTGCAAATAGGCAACAATATCTTTCGACTCATACATTTCAACCCCTCGCCCGCCGTCGACAAGATAGGGTACTTGCCGTTTGCCGCCTCGTGCGATAAGCTCCGCAGCTATCGCGTCATTTGCGATGTTCTTTTCTTCAAATGAAACTCCGAGTTCTTCGCCTGCCTGAAACACCGTGCGGCAGAATGGACAGCCAGTTTTCACGTAAAGAGTCAATGTGGTTTCCGGTGTCATGTTATTTTCTGGAATAACGACCGATGAGTTCGGTCTCTGCAATTATGGACGGTGCAAGCGCGGTGAGTATTTCATTTTTAGTCGCACCCGGTTGCAGTACCAATGGCACACTAAGCGCGTAAAGTTTAAAAAAATAACGGTGCTCCCGTGGCTCGTATTCAGGAGGCGGACAAGGACCGATGTAATGTAAATCGCCTCTTGTCGTAGCCCCCGACGTGCCAACGACCACGCCTTCAGGAATCTCATGTGTTGCCGGAGAGATGTTGAAAAGCGTCCAGTGATTGAAGCTTTCAATCATAAATTCCTTCTTTTTCACTTCTGGTATGTCCGGATCATCCATAATGAGCACGAGTGATTGCGCTTCCTCGGGTACACCGCTGATTGAAAGTGGGGGTGATAATTCTTGATTTCCGTCGCACGTGTACTTCGTGGGAATCGTTTCGCCGTTTTTAAATGCAGGACTTGTGAGCGTTAGTTCTTTGTTCATGTCTTCATCCTATCATTGCAGGCAATGATTTTTAAGTTAAGATATCAGAATCGTCCATTCGGGCGACACGATTCCGGGATAGCTCAATGGTAGAGCAGCGCCCTGTTAAGGCGTTGGTTGCAGGTTCGAGTCCTGCTCCCGGAGCAGCAATAAAACTCACCTCATTTTCTGAGAAATTTTGGCGTGCGACGCGGAGCGTCGCCCAATGTTCTACGGGGGTTTGTTCAACTTTTCGATTTCGCAAAGTCAGGTTCGAGCCGAAGATTTTTTGGAGGGAGGATTTTTTGGAGGGGAGGTCGAAGTTTTTGGCTATTTCGTCCAGCATTGAAGCGTGGTTTACCCACTCCTGCATGGGTTCGAGCCACGCACAGGCGTTCTGTTCAAGACGGGCTATCTGCTCCTCGAACGACTTACGATCCGATATGAGAGCGCGACGGCGTTCAAGGTAGTCGGCACGCTCGATGTCTTGGGCTATGTAGAGGTCGGTAAGGCGGTCGAGTTGGCGGGAGATGTCCTGTACTTTCTCACGCAATTCTTGAACGAACGCTTCGGTTTCGCGCGAGGTCTTATCCTTGTCCTCGTCCATAAGTCGGCGTAGCTCCTCCGCCCACAATGGCGGGAGATCGTAGCTGGAAAGTATCGTATTGAGTTGAGGCGATAGTGCTTCCTCTCTGACATACGGCTCGGCACAGACGCCTTTCTTCTTCGTACAGCGATAGTAGGTATGGCCTTTCTGTATCTCGCCCGTAATCATGCAACCGCACTCACCGCAACGTAGAAGCCCGCACAGGGCTTTGGGTTGGGTGGTAGCTTTCTGCGGGTGGCCTCGCTCTATAATTACTTTCTGCACTTTGTCGAACAGACGTTTTTCGATGATGGGAGTATGCCGTCCTTCGTGCAATTCTCCGCCGTAGGTAAAGAGGCCGCAGTAAAAGGAGTTGGTAAGGATAAACCGCACGCGGTCTTTGTGGAAAGGTAAGCCGCCGAAACTCTTGACGCCATTCTCAAACATAAATGTAGAGATGTCTTCAAGACGGCGGTCGCCTTTGGCGTATAGCAGAAAGGCGGCTCGTATCACTTTCGATTTCTTCCGGTCTATAACAATCGTCTTAGACCGCACATCGTTTAGGTAGCCGACAGGCGCACTGCTCGGAAACTCGCCACGCTTAACTTTGAGACGTAGGCCACGCTTCACGTTTGCGCTTAGGTCGCGGATAAATTGGTTAGCCATGCCGAACTCGACGGACATCATCAGGACGTTATCGGTCGGGTAGTGGTTGCGGTCGTGGGTGCGGATATGCTTGATCGTCCCCTCCTGTAGAAACCAACTGATCTGCCCGCCGTCCACTGGATTGCGTGCTAAGCGATCTAACTTCCAACAGACAATGCCCTGTGCCTCGCCGCGCTGTATGCGCTTCATCATGTCGTTGAACACAGGACGGCCGGGCATCTTGGCGGTACGCTTCTCCACAAACTCGGCGGCAACTTCTAAACCTTCCTGTTTTGCTAAAACCCGAAGCTCGGCTAGCTGGGCTTCAATAGAGAGGACTTGTTTGTCCTCGACATCGGTGGATTTGCGGGCGTAGAGGAAGTAGCTGAGCATGTTTCCATAATAGCACAAACAGGACAAAACAGGACAAGTGATTGTGGATGACAAAAACGGACAAAAGTGTATCCTTACAGGTGATGGACAAAGATAGACTCCTTACTGCACAGGAAGTCGCAAAGAAATTACGTGTGAGTGAACGCTCAGTTATGCGCTACATCAAAGCAAAGAAACTTCGTGCCACAAAAATCGGTCAGTGGCGTATCAAAGAAATTGATATCATTAAATTCCTCGGAGCCTATAGTAATAAAAGATAATCGTTATGTCTCCGACAAAAATAAAAGTTATTGATTTGTTCTGTGGTATAGGAGGTCTGACCCACGGACTCATTAAAGAAGGTCTTGATGTTGTCGCTGGCATTGACAATGATTCAAGTTGCAAATTCGGCTATGAATACAATAATAAGGCTCAGTTCATTGATATAGATATTCTTGAAGTTACAGCCGATAGGATCAACCAACTTTTTGGATCAGAGAAAGGCACGATTCGTGTCCTTGCGGGCTGTGCTCCTTGCCAACCTTTTTCAAAACTGAATCTTAACGCTATTACAGAAAAACAATTAGAACCGTTAGGAAAGTTTGCCCAATTGATTGCTGAGACTCAGCCGGATATTGTCTCAATGGAAAACGTGAGTGATCTTGCCATTAAAAATAAATATCCGGCGTTCGAGAGTTTTTTAAAAGTTCTTACTGATAATAATTATCACTACAAGTACGAGGTTGTTGATGTCTCAGAGTTTGGCGTACCACAGAAAAGACGGAGACTCGTTTTACTTGCGTCAAAATTTGGTGAAATTCAATTAATAAAAAGAACTCACAAAGATAAGCGGGTTACTGTCCGAGACGTTATTAAACATTTAGAGCCAATAAAAAACGGTGAGGTAAGCAAGAGAGACCCACTACATCGATCAAGGAAACTTGCCCCGATTAACCTAAAAAGGATAAAAGCCACTCCGCATGATGGAGGTAGTTCTAATAGTTGGAGTAAGGATTTAATCTTAGATTGTCATAAAAAAAAGTCGGGTAAAACATACCGTCACACTGTTTATGGACGTATGAGTTGGGATCAACCTGCTCCAACTATGACGACACAGTGTGTAGGATTAGGAAATGGCAGATATGGTCACCCTACGCAAAATCGGGCGATAAGCTTGAGAGAAGCGGCAATATTTCAGACATTCCCAAAGGATTATCAATTCCTTCCATCCTCGGAGCCAATTGTAATAAATAAAGTTGCAAAATTTATCGGGAATGCTGTACCGGTAAGACTCGGATCAGTTATTGGCAAGAGTATAAAGGAACACTTGAGCAAAAATTATGAAGGAAGAACATAAGCCTTTTGAATTTGAATTCTCTCTTGAAGTTCTCAATCATTTAGGCAGGGGTCTATATAGAAGTTTTGCAACTGTTATTGCGGAGGCAGTTTCAAATGCCTGGGACGCAGAAGCGAAAGAAGTTAAAATCACTCTCGACAAGACAGGTCTTATTGTTGAAGACAACGGAAAAGGCATGGATGCTAACGATTTTAGATGTAAGTTCCTAAAAGTTGGATACTCCAGAAGGCAGGACGAAACCAATAAATCAAAGCGAAATGTAATTGGTAGGAAGGGCATCGGAAAGTTAGCAATGCTGTCTATTTCTGAAAAGGTAACTATCGTCTCAAAGAAACAAGAATCAGAAATAACCGGTGGAAAAATTAACAACCCTAAATTAGATAAAGAGATTAGAAAGGACGGCAAGTATGCTCTCGACAACTTATCAAACCAAGAGAAGACCAAACTTTTTGGCAAGCCTAATACTAAGAAGACAGGTACGAAAATACTTTTTGAGAAAATTAAAACCAACCTCAATAGCGAAGATATGATTCGCAAATATCTTGCAACTCAATTCAATTTTATTTTTAGCATAAAAAAGGGCGACTCGTTTACTATCAAAGTAAATAATAAACCCGTTAGCATTAAGGACTTGCAAGAGTTGAATGACAACACTCAGTTCATATGGTACGTCGGCAAAAAAGATAAAAGGTTTGGAGATAGATTTAAGAGTCTTGATAAGGAAAAGGTTATTAAAAATACAAACTTTGTGTTTGAGGGTAAGACCATTGAGATTAAAGGCTTTATCGCTTCCGTGAAAAGGTCAGGCCAGTTGCTTCTTAGGGGTTCGAACGGTGATTTCAAAGCAAGTGTTAATCTCTTCACAAACGGCAGATTAAGACAGGAAAGTCTTTTTGAGGAGATCGCAAAGAAAACACTTACGGAGGAATATCTTTATGGCGAAATTCACGTTGATGGTTTTGAGGACAGTGAAAACGATCGATTCACGAGTTCACGCGAAGGGATAATCAAAGATGATCCTCTTTACCAAAAGTTTCTAGAGGAACTTGAAAAAGTGTTAGTAGTTATAATTCAAGACTGGACTCCCTGGAGAAAGGAACTCAAACAAGATGGGGATATTGATCAAGACTCAAGACCTGGTTATGAAGTAAGGATGGAAGAGAGTCGTAACCGGCGTGAAAAAGACTTCAGAGATAAAATAAATGAGAATATAAGTGATAAAGCTACTAAAGACAGTTTAAAGGAGAAGCTAAAATCTCTTTCATATAAAAATACCTTGATTTATCAAGATTTGTTTATTTTGGAGAATATTCTTAGAGAATATATTAAACTTAAAAAAGTAGAAGAAAATTACTTTGACACTAAAATAGCCGACGAAAAGAATATTATTGATCGTATTAAGCAAGTCAGAGGAGACAGAAGGGCAGACGAAGCAACGCATGCGCTGAAAGGGAAAATTGTAAAAGAAGAACACTTTCTAAACTATGCAGATTTGTATGATCTTGGGGAAATAATCGATCTTTATTTGGAAAAGAATAAAAAGAACCCAACTCCTAAGAAATATAAGAAAGAATTGTCTGCTGACGCTAAAGAAATCAATCCAGTTAGAAATCCAATCATGCATACAAACGAGATAACCGATCATGTATTGGTATGGGATAAGATTAAAAACCTCATTGATTATATTGAAAGGATAAAGGATAAGAAAGTAAAATAAGAATCAGCATCGGGAGTTTTGTCGATCTGAAAGATGGCGAAAAATAAATTGCCTATAACACGCGCACGGGAAGGGCGGGGCAAGTGTTATATCTAGCGTCTTCGACCTCCCCTCCAAAAAATCCTCCCTCCAAAAGTCTTCGGCTTTCGTATTTTTGAACCTGACTTTGCGAAATCGAAAAGTTGAACAAACCCCCGTAGAACATTGGGCGACGCTCCGCGTCGCACGCCAAAATTTCTCAGAAAATGAGGTGAGTTTTATTGCTGCTTGTTTGTACGACCCAATACGAACGCATTTTACCCGAAACGGAGGCCTCTAGGGTAGTCATTCGGGGGTAGTTTACCCCTACATTCACCCCTACATTCGACCTATACCGGAATGTAGGGGTAG
>JAJXVZ010000025.1 GCA_021781865.1 bacterium
TTCAACTGCATCATGAAGCAGTCCTGCGGCAATCGTGGTTGCGTCCATGCCATACTCCGCGAGAATCTTTGCTGTAGCCGCTGGATGGGTAAAATAGGGTTCGCCTGAATAGCGGACTTGCCCTTCATGTGTTTTTTTAGCACATTCGTATGCCTTTTCGACAAGTGCAATGTCTTCAGAGGAGGGAGCCACCATCTCACCTATGATTTCTTTAACGGTCGTCATGGGCGAATATTATACACCCTGGTTTATTTTAAGTATTCAGCAGCTTCCGCTGGGGTCAGGGAATTTTGTTTAATCGAATTAGGCAAATAAATGCGACGCAACCCTTTTTTCAGGAAGAGTCCTTGTTTTGATTTATAGAGAACAATATTTTTACCCGTATGTGGATGCTTCCCAATTTCTCTCACGATTTCGACTCCACGCGGCGGTTTCTTCGGTTCTGCAAGCAGTGTAAGCGCCTCATCGAGTGTGATGACATAGGGGTCACTTTTTTTAATGGAGCGGAACTCACCGTCGCTGCCGACATATGGGCCAAAGCGTCCGGTCGAAGCGAAAACGGGCTTCCCGGTCGATGGATGCATACCAAGCTCGCGCGGAAGTGAAAGATATTTAAGTGCGTCGGCAAGCGTTATTTTTGCGAGGTCGGTACCCGCAGGTATGCTGGCGCGCTTTACTGCCTTTTTCGGACGTCTTCGGCTACGTTTCTTCTTTTTTCCATCCCCTGTAACGGGGTTCGGGCCTCCTGCTGATTCTTGAGAAGAGACCATTTCGACGTACGGTCCAAAACGTCCAGTTTTTACATAAATTGGCGCGTCAGTTTTCGGATCGTGGCCGATGGGTTCGTCGCCCTTGAGTTCGACACCCTCCTCAGTTCGTGCACCGAGGCAATCGGGATAACGCTTGCAGCTCATGAAAATGCCGCCTCGGCCGAGCTTGTATTCCATCGGGTTCCCACACAAAGGGCAATGGAATTCAACCGGTGCGTTACCGAGTGACGTTGCTTTTGGCAATTTATCTTTTAAGCGTACTTCTTTTTCAAAGGGGCCGTAAAATGCAGTAAGAGCCTCCTTGTAACCGCGTTCGCCGCGCGCAATTTCATCAAGCTCATCTTCCATCTCCGCAGTGAATGTGTCACTTACGTACTTTGGAAAGTGTTCTTCAAGCCATCCTGAGACTACCATACCGGTTGCCGTTGGTTTGAGGGAGCGGCCAAACTTTTCCACGTAGCCACGGTCTTGGATTGTTTTCATGATTGAAGCGTAAGTCGAAGGACGGCCGATACCGCGTTTCTCAAGTTCCTTGATGAGGCCAGCTTCAGTATAGCGGTTCGGCGGTTCAGTTTGTTTCTCTTCCGAGGAAAGTGAAAGAAGTGCAAGTGTATCGCCAATGGCGAGTTTTGGTAGCTCGACGTCCTCACCGCGTGCTTTTGTATCAAGTACGAGCCACCCGGGGAATAGAGTACGTGAGCCGCTCGCAGTAAATAGGGGTATATCCGCGACAGCCTTCATCGTGATCAACGTACGGGTTATTCGTGCGGAGGTCATTTGAGAAGCGAGCGCGCGGATGCGTATGAGTTCATACAAAGATTCCTCATCTGGCGTTGCACCCGCGCGTGCACGACCTGGATCCGTTGGCCGGACGGCCTCATGTGCCTCCTGCGCGTTCTTACTCGTCGTTTTATAGGTGCGCACATTCAGATATTCTTTTCCGAAATCTTTTTCGATTACACCGGCCATTTTTGCGATTGTTTCCTGCGCAAGATTTACTGAGTCGGTACGCATATAGGTGATGTGGCCAGCTTCATAAAGCTTCTGTGCGGCACGCATTGTGCGTGAGGGGGTGAAATTGAGGCGCGTTGACGCTGTCTGTTGTAGCGTCGAAGTAGTGAAGGGTGGGCGCGGATTACGTTCCTCAGACTTTTCCGTGATGTTAAACACGTTCCATACAGTGTTTCTCCCGATCTGTACGATGCGTTCCGCCGCCTCTCTCGTTGTAGGCTCCTCGACGCAGATCGTGGCAATTTCACCCGCCTTAGATTTGAAAAGCGCACTCAAAACAAAATACGTAGCCGGTATGAAGGATTTGATCTCGCGCTCGCGTTCTGCGAGTATCCGTAGCGCCGGTGATTGCACGCGTCCGGCAGAAAGTCCATAACGAACTTTTTTCCAAATAAGACTGGAAAGATCATAACCGACGATGCGATCGAGGACACGTCGTGCTTCCTGTGCCCGACGCAAATGCTCATCAATCAATCGCGGGTGTGCGAGTGCCTCCTCAATCGCGGTTTTGGTAATTTCATGGAAAACAACGCGTTTGGGTCTCGTAAGATCTGCTACTTCTTTAATATGCCATGCGATGGCTTCGCCCTCACGGTCGGGGTCCGTCGCGAGGTATACCGTATCGGCCTTTTCCGCCGCACGTTTTATCTTCTCGATAATCTCGTGCTTCTCAGCAGGAACGACATAATGTGGGATAAAACCACCCTCGATGTCGACAGCATCTTTATTGCTCTTTGGTAAGTCGCGCACATGTCCAACCGAGGCTAGGACGGTATAGCTCTTACCAAGGTAACGCTGGATGGTGCGCGCCTTGGTCGGTGACTCAACAATGAGTAATTGGTTGCTCACGTGTTCACTCATAGCGCGTTTACCTATATATGGTCAAGTCCCGTCATGACATGTGGAACCTGTTTGAACGTTTCCGCACAGATTAATTCTGATGCGAACTAATTCGTTTTACAGACATTCGTACAAACTTAACAGCAAGTCTTTGCCTCATTATTTAAGTGTATCTAGAAGAGTTCCACGCGTAATGGATGATGATCAGAGCCCATTCGGTCGGGAAGGACAGCAGCATTTTTTATGGAAAACGAATGAGAGACAAGGACGTGGTCAAGCTGACTTCTCGAGAACGGGTGTGTAGTTTTTCCACGCAGGACATTGGTAAACCCGTGTTTAGTGAAATGCTGCTCGAGTATTGTACGTTCACGTGCATAAAAGATTGCGTCAGTTATGTGTCCACCGAAGATCCAGTTAAGAGGCGTGATATGTGGTGCTTCAAGAATATTAAAATCACCGCAGACAATCGTTGGTTGTGTCGGATCGTGTTGCAGCATTGCGCGCTCAAATTCTTCAATACGCCACGTGGTCTGCGCGAGCATAAGGTGCAGATTGAAGACGCGTAGTGGTATTTCTCCAGCGAGCGATACGTCAGCATAGAGCCCGCCGCGGTTACGGATTCGAGTAAAATAAAAAGGGTGCATGAGAAAAATAAAGATGCGTGCACGAAGTGGCATGAGCGACCAATAGTCTGGGAAGGGTATCTCGCCCTGCGCAATAATTGGATGCCTCGAGAGTATGACGACAAAATGGGGTGAAGCACTTCCCTTGACAAGGCGTTCCTTATCAATACGAAAGGCTATGAAGTAGGGAAGTCCCTGCAACCGTTTGAGGAATTCCTCCGGCACCTCCTGTAGACAGAAAATATCGAAATCGCTTTTTTCAATAAATCGAAACGCACGGTTGAGCGTGCGATTACGGTAAAGCATATTCCAGGAGTATATTTTCATATGGTTATCAAGAGATCAGCATTAAAAGATTCTTCCCGGGAGGTCTCCTTACCAGACTGTTCTGCCCACACAACCTCGCCTATCTTCATAGGTACAGTATACTAGGCAATATATGCTTGATATACATTTCATCAGGGAAAATTCCGATCTCGTAAAGGCTGGTGCAGTAAAAAAACATATCGATTCAGATATTAAGGGTTTACTGGCTATTGACGATGAGCGCAAGCGCTTACGACAGGAACTCGAGGCAAAGCGTGCGGAACAGAATCGTCGTAGTAGCGAAATCCAACTCGCCAAAGGTGCCGAGCGTGAGAAACTAATCGAGGCGATGCAGCATCTCAAGAACGGTATGACTGAGAGTGAGGAGAAACTGAAACAGGTGATGGGGGAATGGCAGAGACTCATGCTCACGGTGCCTAATATTCCAGACATGTCGGTACCCGACGGCACAAGCGATTCTGATAATCTTGAGGTAAAGAAATGGGGAGAGCAAACGATTTTCTCTTTTGCACCGCAAGGTCATGTCGAGCTTATGACTGAGCTCGGGATTGCCGACTTCGAACGTGGTGCGAAGGTCGCAGGTTTCCGTGGATATTTCCTTAAGGGCGATGGAGTTCTTCTTGCGAACGCTGTGTGGCAATTAGCGCTCAAACATTTTTCCACAAAAGGGCTTTTACCTATGAGCGTACCGTCTTTGGTACGGCGCGAGGCGTTTCTCGGTACTGGTTATTTGCCACAAGGGGAAGAAGATCTTTATAAGACGCAGGATGGTGATTACCTAGCCGGTACCGGTGAAGTAGCAACAATGAGTTACCACATGAATGAGACTCTCGATATGAACACGTTTCCTGTGCAGTTTCTCGCATTCTCGCCATGTTTTCGTCGTGAGGCGGGAGCCCATGGCAAGGACGTGCGGGGGCTTATTCGGGTGCATGAATTTTTCAAATGGGAACAAGTCGTTCTTTGCAAGGCTGAACACGGCGAGTCAGTCCGTCTCCATGATTGGCTTAATCGCAATACTGAAGAATTTATAGAACTTTTGAATATCCCGTATCGTACCGTAGTGAATTGTGGGGGTGACCTGGGTCTCGGACAGGTCAAAAAATACGATATTGAACTATGGGTGCCTGGTGAGCAGACCTATCGAGAGATAAGTTCAGCGTCCTACTTCCACGATTTTCAGACACGTCGACTTAATATTCGGTACCGTGACGTCGAAGGGAATATGCGTTTCCCCCACTCATTGAATTCGACTGCGATCCCAACTCCGCGCATTTTAGTTTCTATCATCGAGAATTATCAGCAAGCGGATGGCACGATTAAAGTGCCCGAAGTTCTTGTACCGTATGTCGGAAAAGCGGTCATCGGCGGGACGCGGTAACAATCAGCTCGTTAAACGGCGGCGTTCGAAACGTCGGCGCGCCATCTTTGCGCTCGGTATTTTTTTCTTAATGATTGGTGGCGGTATAATTTACGGCCTTCAACAAGGTGCGGTGCGCATTTCACATATTAAGGTTTTTGGTGCAGACCAATCTCTCGCAGAAATTGCGCGTACGGCAATGAGAGGGAATTATTTCGGTATTATTCCACGTGACTCAACATTTTTTTTTCCATCGTCACACATTCGTGCTGACATTATCGCCGCATATCCAGATGTCGCGGCCGTCTCGTTATTTCGAAATGGATTGTCCGGACTTTCGATACGGGTGGATGATCGCGCTCCTGTCGCGCAATGGTGTGGCGTAACGTTGGGCGCGACAACAACTCCTCTCGACACAACGAAATGCTATTTCTTTGATGCGAGCGGTTTTATTTACGCGACAACAAGTACCGCACAGCCCGTAAATTCTTTCGCAGTATATGAACCCATCATTACGTCTGGCGAGGGTTCGACATCTCCCGAATATCCGATTGGTGCGACGCTTCAGAACGCTGACAAGTTACCAATTACTTTCGACTTTGCGCGACAACTTGCCATATTCGGTTCCCCGGTTTCCTTGGTGGTCATTCACGACGGTGAGGTTGATATGTATCTCGCAAGCGGTACTCGCGTCACCTACATGCTTGGCGACGAAAATAGCGTTTTTGCCGAATTGATGTCTGCTCGTGCAGATTTCAATCTTACGGATGGATCCGTTCTCTATCTCGATTTACGTTTCAGTGGGAAAATTTATCTCAAGAAGAAATAATGATACTGTGCGAGCATGTTTTGGAAGAACCTGCAGAAACCTTTTTTTGTCATGGCGCCTATGGCGGATGTGACCGATGTTGCTTTTCGCGCGCTTGTCGCAAAATGCGGGGCTCCCGATGTCTTTTGGACCGAATTCGTTTCGGCGGATGGCCTGTACCATACGCGTGAGATTAATAAAATGAAGGACGAAGAAAATCCAATCATGAGAGACCTCATGAAAGGCGAGACAGAACGACCGATCGTCGCGCAGATATTTTCTGCGAAACCCGAGATGATCGCATACGCGGTAAATCTTGTGAGTAAACTCGGTTTTGACGGAGTCGATCTTAACATGGGGTGTCCAGATCGTTCTATTGAGCGGCAGGGATGCGGTTCGGCAATGATAAAAACGCCCGAAACTGCCAGGAAAATCATTCGCGCGGCACGTAGTGCAAGCAGTCTCCCAGTCTCAGTGAAGACACGCATCGGCTATAACAAAGAATCGCTCAATGAGTGGCTTACGGCACTCCTTGAGGAAGCTCCTGCTACCATCACACTGCATCTGCGCACCCGCAAACAAATGTCACTCGTACCTGCTGATTGGGAATTAATGAAGAAAGCTGTTGAGATTCGTAATCATGTGAATTCCGAAGTGCTCCTTATCGGTAACGGAGATGTACAGGATCTCGACGACGCGCGCGCGAAGGCGGCGGAATCAGGCTGCGACGGCGTCATGCTTGGCCGAGCGATGTTTGGGAATCCTTGGGTTTTCGCCGGGAGAAAGAGTTTTGATACACCGCTTGCAGATAAGCTTGCGGCGCTTGTTGCGCTTGCGCGTGGTTTCGAAAAAATTTCTCCGCCTAAGAACTTTGCGATTTTGAAAAAACACATCAAAGCGTTTGTGACCGGCTTTGCTGGCGCCGCCGAGCTCCGGGCGAAACTTATGGAAACCGAGAGCGCGTCCGCACTTGCGCTTGTTGTTGCTCAACACAAATTAAGCGAGCAGACTTTCTCCCGCACCTCTTTATAGATAAATCTTCACGTAGCATATTTCGCACGGAAGTCGCGGTGCGGCGGCGCATGATGGAGAAAAAAGCGGCTCGTTACGGG
>JAJXVZ010000026.1 GCA_021781865.1 bacterium
AGACAGTGAACTTGACAAAGAGGCTATTGCGCGCGCAACAAGTGTGTATCTCGTCGATCGTACCATCCCGATGCTCCCTGAAATTCTTTCGAATGATCTCTGCTCGCTCAAACCGGATGAAGACCGACTCGCGGTTTCCGCTGTCTTCACACTCGATTGTGAGGCGAACATAAAGAGCACTTGGTTTGGCGAAACCGTCATACACTCTGATAAGCGCTTTACTTATGAAAATGCGCAGGAGGTACTTGATATGGGCACTGGCACACTGCACGCCGAACTCTCGATCCTTCTCGAGCTTTCAAAAAAGATTCGTGCACTTCGCCAGGCGAAGGGCGCTATCGAATTCGATACTGCTGAAGTAAAGGTCGAACTCAATGCTGAAGGCAAACCCATTGCCATCCGCCTAAAAGAACGTAGGGCGACCAATCTTCTCATTGAGGACTTCATGCTACTTGCGAATGAGGCTGTAGCGAAGCATCTCTCCGAACTGACCAAAAACGGCGGTCCACATTTTTATTCGCTCTATCGCATCCATGACGCCCCAGACGCCGACCGTATCGAGAACCTCGCAAATCTTCTACGCGCCATAGGCTACCACCTAAAGACTTCAGGTAAAGGCATAGTCACTGGCACGGAATTGAATAAACTACTCGAAGCGGTGAAAGGCAAACCCGAGGAATATCTTGTGAAAACCGCAACCCTACGCGCAATGAGCAAGGCAATCTATGCAACGCGCAATATCGGACATTTCGGCCTCGCCTTCGACTACTACACGCACTTCACCTCGCCAATTCGGCGTTATCCCGACCTCATCATTCATCGGCTCGTGAAAGCGCACTCGGGTGGCAACCCGATTACCAAAAAAGAAATGCAGGAATTTGACAAACTTGCGCTGCACGCCTCTGAACGCGAGGTCGCGGCAGCCGATGCTGAGCGTGATTCGATCAAGATGAAGCAGGTGGAGTTTCTCTCTGGACGTATCGGTGAAACATTTGATGCACTCATTTCGGGCGTCACAGAGCGTGGTCTCTATGTTGAAGAACAAACAACACATGCCGATGGCATGATTCGTATCCGAGACGTGGGTGATGATTATTTTGAATATGATGAGAAGCACTACCGTCTCGTCGGCCGGCGTACCAACAAGATCTACCAACTCGGTGATCCAATCAAAGTTAAGCTGGCCGCTGCACGCATTCCAGAAAAAGAGTTGGATTTTGTACCAATATTATAATTGTCGGAGCCCTATACACATTGGTATAGAACCATGTCGCTAAAATGGAGTGACGATTATTTCGCTACCTGCACTGCCTCCTCAAACTTGACGGAAAGAAGCTTGGAGATGCCGTCGGCACCCATCGTGACGCCATAAAGAATATTCATACGGCTCATAGTCTCACGATTATGCGTTATGACGATGAGTTGCGACTTCTTAGCAAGATTCTCAATCATGTCGCCATAACGGCGGCTGTTGGCCTCGTCAAGTGCAGCATCGGTCTCATCCAATATCAAAAATGGCGGTGGATTCACAAGGCTCATTGCGAAAATAAGCGCGATACTTGTCAAGGCACGCTCACCACCCGATAGTTGCATTAACGAGCGCACCTTCTTTTTTGGTAGGTTAACGACGATTTCTATCCCCGGCTGTTCTTGCTCTTCTGAAGTTTCGTCGCTGGACCCCTCGAGCATGAGCTGTGCACTGCCACCGCCGAACATAAGAGCAAAATATTCGTTGAACGACGCGTTGACCTGCGCGAGCCCTTCGGAGAAATGTTTCGAGAGTTCAACATCCAGGTTGCGAATAAGTTCACCGAGACCTGCCGCTGACTTTGCAAGATCTTCAAGCTCAGTACCGAGAAACACCTCTCGCGCGGAGACCTCTTTATATTCGTGTCGAATATCTTCGCCCGTACCTCCTGCCTCTTCCAAACGGATCTTCATACGTTCAAGCGAATGGTGACGATCTTCTTGTACCTTGCGCTCTTCATCCGGCCACATGGAAAGTGGCGCGTAGGAAACTGCGGCCACACCAGCGAGTGCGAGCACCTCACTCTTTTCACGTTCAAGTGTTTCAGAGAGAAGTATAATTCCACGTTCATGCGCTTCACATTGCGCAACCTTACCTTCCTCACGCGCCTTCGTCTGCGCTAGATCAAATACACGGCGATGCAATTCGCGACCCGTCTCTTCCTGCGCGGTCAGCGCTTCACGATTTCGTGCGAGCGCAGACTTCGTACGCTCAAGCTCTTCGGAGAGTTTAGTTTCTTTTGCAAGGAGCTCTGTCCGCTCATTCTCAAGCGTGTAAACGGTGCGTTCCTCATCAGCGAGAAGATCATCCGTTGGCGCAACAAATCGATCCACGAATGATCTGATCGTTTTGTGTATCGCAGAAATCGCCGCAATAAGCGCATCTGCTGACGTATTTGCCTCTTCTTTCTGCCTATCAACTTCCTGCGCGAGTGCGATAATATCCTCCCGCGGCACCTTCGCATACGGTTCGCGTATGATTCGCTCGGAATGCTCCTTGGCAGCCGCAAGTGCACCTTCGACTCGGCCGATATCATGCGCGAGCGTTGCGCGTTCGGTATTTATACGTTCGATATCGTGTTCCATGGTTCGTACAAGCGCAAGATATTTTGTGCTTTCAAAGTCCACCGTTGCACGTTTCTCTATTTCTGAAAGTTCAGCGGTTGCAGAAGCAAGTCGCTCTGCCGCACCCTGTTTCTCCCTAGCGCGGATTAGCTTTTCCCGCGTCAAATACGCGTCCTCAACTGCAAAATAAGTCTGCGCAAGACTAATAAGCTCGATGCGTAGCAAATCGGCACGTTCAAGCTTTTTAACCTGATTTTCGAGAAACCGCAGGTGCGGCGTGAGCTCTCTTCGGAGAGAATTGACCTGTGCTATATTCTCCTCAGTTTTCGTCAACTTTTTCTGCGCCTCATTCTTCTTGAATTCATAAATCTTGAGCCCGAGCGCATCCTCGATCATGGAACGCCGCTCGCTCGGAGAGGTGATCAATATCCTGTCTGCCTCCCCTTGTGAGATGATGTGATGACCCGTTTCACCAATATTCGCCCCAGCCAAAAGTTCCTCAATATCACGCAAACGCACACGCGAACCATTAACTGAATATTCACTTGTCCCATCACGGAAAACCGCACGTTCAATTACCACTTCATCGAAGTCAATCTTGAACGAACGATGAGAATTATCGAACACAATAGAAACCGCCGCACGGTTAGCGCGCGGCATTGAATGCGAACCTCCCCAAATAAGGTCCTCCGCGCGTTTGCCACGCATGCTCTTCATCGATTGTTCTCCGAGCGCGAAACGAAATGCTTCGGCAACATTACTTTTTCCTGAACCATTCGGGCCGACAATAGCAGTCGTCACACTTGCAAAATCCAAGACCGTCTTTTTGGCAAATGACTTAAATCCAACGATCTCCAGCCGCTTTAGCATTACATACTATTGTACCAAAAGAAAAGATGGTCAGGACCACCGCAAGGTCATAAGTCCTGCCTCAGCAGCGGATTGTTCTGCCTCCTGTTTGCTCTTCCCTTCTCCTCGAGCTATTTCTTCTGTGCCAATGAAAACTCCGACGGTAAATAGTTTTGCATGATCTGGACCTTCCTCGGAAAGAGTCTCGTATGATGGCGTAATCCCATGCTTTTCTTGTGCGATCTCTTGGAAACGACTCTTGGCGTCTTGGTATGAGCGCTTCGCGATGACATCGTCAATCTTTCCGTAAAGATTCTTCGCAATAAATGCTTCGGCAGCTTCGAATCCTTGATCAAGATACACTGCACCTATAATTGCTTCGTGAGCATCTGCAAGTATTACATCGCGCGCACGGCCTTTATCACGTGATTCGCCCTTAGAAAGTAAAAGAAATTCATTGACACCAAGTGCTTGCGCACTTTCGGCAAGCGATATGGTATTTACAAGTGCTGCACGATAGCTCGTAAGCTCACCTTCAGATCCTGAGGGAAATTTCTTAAACAAGAAGGCGGTCACTGCAAGTTCGAGGACTGCATCACCAAGAAACTCAAGTCTCTCGTTGTGATTTCCTGTATATTCACGATGTTCATTGAGATAGGAACGATGCGTCAATGCCTCGATCAGAAGATCGTGGTTTTTAAACGAAAGATTGTGTCGTTTTGCAAAGGCAAGAAAATCAGGCATGTGTACTGATACTTTGGCTTTTCACACCACTTGTGCGGTCGAGAAGATTTTGAACTGCCACCGTGACGATGGGGAGCATATCATCATAAAAATTTAGGTCAATGATGTCTTGAAGACGAAACCATTTCGCGTCATCCAGTCCGCCACTTTTCTTGAGTGTGAGCGGTTCAAAGTCGCAGAAGGCAAGAAAGAACCATACATGTTTACGTATCTTTCCTTTCTCTGGATGCGAGGCGATGTATTCATTCTCGCCGACCTGATTCTCTACCGTGGCAATCAAGCCGAGTTCTTCTTTAATGACACGTGCCACTCCTATCTGAGGGGTGGCGTCCTGCTCAATATGACCTTTCGAGAGGGTCCATCTGCCGAAAACATCATGCACGAGTGCAAGGTAGTATTGTCCATCATGTTTTGCATAAACGATTGCACCGCCCATTTTCTCCATAGGAAGATCTTCTCGCTTTATTTTATTCCCTCCCTGTTCAGCCTTCCCAGGCTCACCAAGCTCTTTATATACGGCACCGAGAACACCATTGATAAAACGACCTGAGGAGTCTCCGCCGAATGTTTTCGCAAGTTCTATGGCTTCATTTATGGCAACCTTCGCTGGTACTTGACTTCGATCAGCGAAAAGAAGTTCGTAAAGTCCGAGACGTAAAATGTTTCGATCAATTGGGGCAATACGTTCAAGAGGCCACTCGGGAGCAGCTTTTTCGATAACAAGATCAATGTCTTCTTTCTTGGCAAGCACGCCTGCAAGGAGATGCTCCATAAATGACTGATCAATATCGCCGCTACCAAACTCTACGATATTGCGTGTAAGAATCGCGGCGGCATCCACATCATTCGCGTGAATTGTGTCCCATTCGAAAAGCGTCTGTAAAACAATGGAGCGTGCTAAATGTCGATTTGCCATGAAAAGATCTGTGCGTGCAGTATAACAAATCCCACGACCACACAACACGTCCCACGGGGGACAAAGACGTTCTACGCTCCGCCGCCAAAACCACTGCGCGCCTTCGGTCGTCCACCCGTCGCAACCTTGCCAGAAATTCCCCTTGAACTTTTCGCATCAGCGCTCGCATGTTCCGTATGCGCATGTTCATGCGTATGCTGTTCACCCGTGGGCTCTGCCGAAGGCCCCTTCACTTTCGTCGTATGTGTACGCATTACTTTTGCAGGTGCAATCTGTTTACCACGATACATACCGGTCACTTCATCAAGGTGGTGCGGGAGACGGAGATTTCCACTTTCTTTATCTTTTATTATTTTTGTCGCTGAGAGTGCGTGGTGTGACCGACGATTACCCGTGTGACCTCTCGTATGGCGCATGCGAATTGACATATGTTTCATGCTACCATGAAGCGAATAAAATTAAAAGGGCCGCTTTTGTGAGCGGCCCGTTGTGCCCATCCCTTATGGGGACTCGGTACAACTTATTAGAGTTAAGATTGAGGAATGGCGTCCTGTCCGCGAAGGAAGGATTCAACTTTTGAATCCTTCCCGCAGTACTCATATCCACAATCTTTATAGACTTTATAGAAAGATTTATCGGCGTGAACTTTTTGTCTTAACTGACAATCCTTCTTTTCACAAAAAATACACAGTGAAACATCATAAAAACCATCATTACTTATGATGCTCCACGCAGTCTCGGCACTACTCATTGGAGACTTCTTTATTAACTCAGCCCTTCCTGTTCCCATTTTTTATCCTCTATCTATCATCTTTTTTAAAAGAACAAGCGATCTTGCGTGTCTTATAAGAACTCGACACACTTTAAAAGTGTACTCTTATATTTTCTTAAAATCAAGAGGTGTGTATGAAAGAACGCCGATGGATAGCACAGGGTCCGTATTTTTTAAGCATTTCGTAATGCGCTTGAGTGCCATACCCTTTGTGTTTTTCGAATCCATAAAACGGATACTGTGTTGCGAGTCTAACCATGAGACGATCACGTGTTACCTTCGCCGCGATCGAAGCAAGCGAGATGATCGGAATGAGCGCATCACCATGGATGACAGTTTCCTGCGTATATTCATGTGGAGCGCTTAATGCTCCATCAAGTTGTATTCGTACTGACGACGCATTCGGCGCGAGCATAGTCACACCACGCATAAGAGCGCGCTGCACTGAACTCGTAATGCCTTCCTTGTCTATCATTTCTGCATCCTCGAATTCAACCACAAAACGCACGTCGCCAGCCCGAACACGTACCTCGAGTAACGTGAAAAATTCTTCACGCTTCTTTTCCGATAGTTTCTTCGAATCCGCAATATCTGGAAATTCCTGTGCTACATCAAAACCTTCTGGTACAGCGACTACCCCGACCGCAACCGGCCCCGCTAACGGACCTCGCCCCGCTTCATCTACCCCAAGCAGAAATCTCATGCAGAAAGTATACTATTCTCATGAGATCGCGATTCATTCACCTTCACACACATAGTCACTACTCATTTCTTCAAGCATTACCAAAAGTGGATGAATTGGTTGACAAGGCAAAAAAAGAAGGGATGGATGCACTTGCGTTAACTGATGCAGGC
>JAJXVZ010000003.1 GCA_021781865.1 bacterium
TTCTTATGCAAGCGATTGAAGAGTCAGTTAACCGCCCTCTTGCGCAAGGTGCCGTGCGACTTCTCTATACAGCGAGCTCGACCGACAATACCGAGAGCATTTTTTCCGCACTCAACGTGCCAGCACCTGATATTTTGCTGCGTAACATACAGGCCGCTGGCAGCATGGCGGGTGTCATAAATGTGGGGGGTAAACAGAGTCCATTTTTCATACTCTCTGTCCTATCATATCGCGACACATTTTCTGGAATGCTTTCGTGGGAGTCTAGCATACGTAGTGACCTCGGATTACTTTTCCCACCGTACCCAACGGCAACTTCAACCGTGACCTCAATCCCCATTTTAACCACCACCCTTTTCCTCGGAGAGCATGGTGAAGAGGTAAGGCTGCTCCAGCAGGCATTTGCAGATAACGGCCTACTTTCCGTTCCTCCCACCGGCTTTTATGGCCCACTTACTGAAAAAGCAGTAGAGGCATTTCAGTCTGCCCATAACATAATTTCTTTCGGCTCACCTTTTACCACGGGATATGGCTCGGTCGGACCAAAAACCCTCGCAGAAATTAACATGTTTCTTGCCACAACAACGACAACAGCGATTTCGCCAACGCTTTCTTCAACTGTCTTTTCGGATGAAACCATCGCTAATCATGATGTGCGTGTCTACCGTGATTCTACAGGGAAAAGCATTCTTCTTTACGGTTATTGGGATCAGAAAACACTAATTATAGCTCGCGATTCAGCGGCATTTACTGAGATACTGCAACGACTTGCAACCTCACGCACTTAAAAAGTAGAAGAATTTAAAATCTCCCCAAATCAAATCTCTTGCAATAGCATTTGCTATCATTCGAATATGAAGACTGAATATTTTAGAAAAAAACTTGAAACGGAAAAGATTCGACTCGAATTGGAGATGGGAGGTATTGGCCGTAGGAATCCTCATGTTCCAGACGATTGGGAGCCTGTTCCGACGGAAATTGGAACTGAAGCGGATCTTGTTGATCAAGCAGAAGTAGTTATGAGCCATGAAGGGAATGCCGCGATTCTTATGGATCTAGAGACGCGTTATGATATCGTGCTTTCGGCGCTCTCAAGAATAGAAAAGAAAATATATGGGAAATGCGAAATTTGTGGCGACAAAATAGAAGAGAAACGACTTGAGGCTGACCCCGCTGCCACAACTTGTGTTAAACACCTGTAATTCTGTCTCAGGATTTACTTTGAAACTAGGAAACTTCAAAGTCTGAACTATTGAGCAAGAAAGGTAGGTAAGCGCATGTGAAATATACGAAGCCTCGCACTTCTACTAAAGGAGCTCAAGTAATTCAGATTATACAGCAGGAACTGCTACTGCGGTTCGCAAATAGTGCCAACTGTGCAATTACGAAATGGGTTCGCTGCACCACGAACCTCAAAGTGGACGTGTGGCCCGGTCGTAAGACCTGTCATACCAACGTAACCAATGATCTGACCCGATGAGACGGATTGACCCACGGAAACAGCAGAACGTTTCATGTGTGCATACAGCGTTTGTGTTCCATTATCATGCGTGATAACGACATAATTACCGTAACCGCCATTCCAACTGCCATTATCGCGTGACACGATGACTATACCATTTGCGGCAGCATGGATTGGTGTGCCGAGTGGCGCACCGATGTCAACGGCATTCCAACCATGAATGCCTTGAGTTATGATACCGCCCGGCATCGGATTGCTGTAATAACCAGATTGTGCGGGGCCACTACCCCCGAGATATGGCTCAGGACCAACTCGGTACTTACCATTTTTACGTATAGATGTCCCTATCCCCGATGGAGAGAATTCACCACCCGGGATAATTACCGTCGAACCAACAGTGAGAGCTACGGATGAATCAAGTCCATTAAATTGCGCTATTTCATTTGCATTAGCGCTATATTTTTCTGCAATCGACTTGAGTGTTTCTCCTTTTGTGACCGTGTGTTGGATTCCGGAAATCGGCAGGATGAGCAGTGTATTGCCAGGCTGTATGTCACGTGTACTCGGAAGATTGTTTGCCCAGACGATAGTATTAACCGAAACATCAAACATTTTAGCAATCGTCGAGAGCGTATCACCTGGACGCACAACATAAAGTGAAATTCGATCTGGGGGAGTGACATTTGAAATGTCAGCAATTGTTCCGCTTATTCCAGTATAGGAAACAAGCGCTGAACCATCCGAAGTAGCAAGCGTAAGCGGTGTCTCTATATTCGGATTCTCGTTTACAGGCGCAATGAGTGCAGGCGTTGAAGCGCTTGGAATAATCGTACTATCCGTGATATTTGTATTGTTTGTAGAAAACGGCCAAAAGGCGAATGCGCGATTTGGTAGGAATGTTGTGGCACTTACTATGACCGCACTTCCTGCAATAATAGTAAGCCCTATTATAAGAAATTGTTGGTTGAGTTTAATAGACAAACAAGGGAATCTGGTGAGTCTTTCGCATACAAAAATGGCCTACATACAATGTACATAAGCCATTTCTTGAATACATCCTTAATCAGCTACAAGTTATAGTGTAGCTGAAAAAGGTCAACAGTCAACCGCCTCGGTCGATAGCTGTGGAGAACGATTTGTGCGTTATATTTCGAACGATGAACTATCTTGAAGGATTGAATGAAGAACAAAGGCGGGCAGTACTCGCTCTGAATGGTCCTATCTCGGTTCTCGCGGGTGCTGGTAGTGGTAAAACACGCGTACTCATAACGCGTATATACCATCTTATCTGTGAGGGTGTTCCAGCTGATCAAATTCTCGCCGTCACATTCACCAATAAGGCTGCCCGCGAGATGCGAAACAGGATCCGCGCGATGCTCGGTGATGATCGTGCTGTGCCGTTTATCGCAACCTTCCATGGCCTCGGCCGAGAATTACTGGAGAGTCATGGCAAGGTCATCGGTATTCCGCGTTTCTTCAGGGTGTTCGATCGCGATGATTCAGAAAAAGCAATAACTGCCGTGCTCAAGGCGCTCGATATTGGGACGAAGGAACTCTCGCCGCGCTCAGTGCTCGGCCGCATTTCACGGGCAAAAGGGGAAGGGATGCGCATGAGCGAATTCTATGAGAAGTATGCGCACGGTAGTTTTGGTTCACGCGTTGTTGCAGAAACATGGCTCCAGTATGAAAAGGTGCTCGCAACGGAGAAAGCACTCGATTTCGATGACCTCATTGCGCTCCCGCTTCGTCTGCTTGAGGAACATGCTAATGTCCGATCCATCGCACAGGATCGTTGGCGCTATTTGCACATCGACGAATATCAGGACACGAGCGCGCTTCAAGGTCGTCTCGCAAATCTGCTCATAGCGAAACACAAAAATATCTTCGTCGTTGGAGACATTGATCAAACCATTTATACCTGGCGTGGCGCGACAATTGAGAATCTCCTTGGGTTCGATAAGACATATCCAGGAGCACAGACGATTATTCTTGCGCAGAATTATCGTTCGACGAGAAATCTGGTAAACGCGGCGAACACAGTCATCGAAAAGAACAAAAATCGCAAAGAGAAATCTTCGACGACCAAGAACGTCGCAGGCGAACCCATCGTCATCCATTTAGCGCGCTCTGCCGAAGACGAAGCACGCTGGATTGCTTTGAAAATACGGGAGTTAATGAAGACCGGTACCCTCTCCGAGGAAGTCGCAGTGCTCTTTCGTACTAACTTTCAATCCCGCGCGCTTGAAGAAGGTCTGCTTAAGGCTGGTGTGCCGTACAAGTTGATCGGCACACGCTTCTTCGCGCGCAAGGAAGTAAAGGATACGCTCGCATGGGTGCGGCTTGCGCTCGATCCATCGCGCGAAGCGGACAAACTGCGTGCCGCTGCGAACCCTTCGCGTGGGATTGGCCGCGTGACGCTCGGCAAGCTTGCGGCGGGACAGCGTTCCGTGCTCCGTGCCGGAGAACTTGCAAGAGTCGAAACGTTCGAGCGTATCGTGAATGAGCTCTCACGGGATGCGCTCTCGCTTATTCCCTCAGAATTCGTGAAGCTTGTCGTTGAGAAGAGCGGCATGGGCAAGATGCTTTTCGATGAAGGGAGCACAGAGAATCGCGAACGGTTCGAAAACGTTGAAGAGCTTGCGTCAGTCGCCGCACGACATGATACGCTGCCCGGTAGGGAAGGTATTGCTGCTTTCCTTGCCGAGGCGGCTCTCGCGAGCGATCAAGATGAGATGGATCAAGGCAAGGGAACAGGTATTACACTCATGACTGTTCATGCGGCAAAAGGACTTGAGTTCAACACAGTCTTCGTGAGTGGTATGGAGGAGGGTCTTTTCCCGCACCAAGGGATGGGTGGCGATAACAATCGTGATAAGGAAGAGGAGAGACGGCTTTTTTATGTCGCGATGACACGCGCGAAAGAGCGTCTCTTTCTCACACTCGCACGCGTACGCAAGATATACGGCAACGACTTTGCGGCCGAACCCTCGTCCTTCCTAGATGACCTCGACCGTTCGCTTGCGGTTTACGACGAAACAGAAGGCGTTGATATTCATATAGACTAAATATCTCCCTGTGGATAACCAATTTTCTGATAATTTATCTGCCATAATTAGTTTCAATGATTAACCAACAGCTCCTTGGCTACGTTCGGCAGCAACTTGCTGCCGGGGTCTCAAAAGAAGAAATTTCAAAATCTCTCATTGCCGCGGGATGGCAGGCTTCCGATGTGAATGAGGCCCTGAATCCAACCGTGACTCAACCGCCGTCCCCGTTATCAAATGGAGATCGAACGGTAATACCTTCCAGTCAGACTGGCAATAACCAAGAGCTCACTTCGATCGGACAGCTTTTCTCAGATTCTTTTGCACTTTACAAAGAACACTTCCTGACCCTCATAGTACTCATCGGCATTCCCTATCTTCTTTTAGGATTTGGGCAAATCATGGGTGGAATGGCACAGAGTCTCGCCTATATTCTAAGCCTGTTGCTTCTTTTCCCTGCGAGTGTGGGTGTCATCTACGCGCTATCTAAGGGAGACGGGATTACGCAATCATTTCGCGCTGGTTTCTCCTTATTTTTCTCCGTGCTCTGGGTGGCGATTCTCATATTTTTCGTTATGACTGGCGGCTTTGGCATGCTTATCGTTCCGGGCGTCATAATGTCTATATGGTTTTCATTCAGTCCTTTCGTGCTGGTTATCGAAGGGAAACGCGGGCTAAATGCGCTACTCCAGAGTCGTGAGTATGTGCGGGGTTATTGGTGGGATATTTGTGTAAGACTTTTCCTAATCTATATATGTACCATACCTATATACCTACTAAAGGTGCTACTAAGTGTTGTTTTTATAACCATGCCTGGAGAAATAACGTTGCTTATAATAATTAACACAATAAGCACGTTGCTCATCAACACTTTTTCTGCCGTTTATCTTTATAAAATCTATCAAAATCTCACGACTCTTAAACCCGCACTTGCCGCGAGGCAGCCGACGTCCGGTCGAAGGTTTCTCGTCGCTAGTGGCATTGTGGGATTATTGGTCCTCCTTGCCTCTTTCTACTACTTCTTTACGTTTTTTATGCCTAGCCTAATAGGCAATGAACCCAATGTGAATTCCACCACGACTCAACAGTAGGTCATCACTTCTTCCACGGGCCCATTCATTCAAAACAATGTAGACATCGCGTTAGGGTTTACGACGAAATAAGCTTTAATTATATAAAAGACGAGCATTCAGTCTGACATCACTCAATCAATCTATAGTGACGTCTGTGCATTTACCAAGCTAGGTTGTGTAGATGAATATGTATCGCATCGCCAGTTGTCAACATACGGAAAAATGCCAAGGAACAGGCTATCATCAGGAGTATGGTGTATGCTAAAAAATCGCTCGGGCAGAACTTTCTGGTACATGCGCGAATTGCAGAGCGCATCGCACTGGTTGCTGAGCTTGCGAATAACGCAGTCGTGTTTGAAATCGGCCCTGGGACGGGCATGCTCACGCGGGAACTCTTAAAACGGGCAAGGAAGGTTATCGCGCTTGAAGCTGATCCGGAGCTTTTCAAAAAACTGCGTATTGATTTCGCGCCTGAGATTACCGAAGGCCGTCTCGAGCTTTCCGAAGGCGATATTCGCACCTTCAATCCCACGATACTCCCAGAGGGCTACGTTCTTGTCGCAAACATACCGTACTATCTTACAGGCGAGATATTCCGCATGTTCCTTGAATCAAGCAATCAACCGAGCTCGATAACTCTTTTGGTACAGAAGGAAGTTGCTCGTCGTATTGCGTGCTCAAAAAAAGAGAGCATTCTTTCGCTTTCAGTGAAGGCATACGGTACGCCAAAGTATGAATTTACAGTTCCACATGGCGCTTTCAAACCAGCACCGAAGGTGGATTCGGCTGTGCTCACTATCCGCAATATTTCACGGAAGAGTTTTTCTACACATAATGAAGAAAAACAATTCTTCAAACTTTTGCATGCAGGATTCGCACATAAACGTAAATTTGTGCGGAAAAATTTCCTCGAAGCGGGATTTTCTCCTGGGAACATTCCAGAAAAGGCGCGCGCGGAAGACCTGTCGCTGTCTGCGTGGTTCGCACTTACTACGGAGCAGAACCGAGTATGGGAGAAATAAGGCCTTCCTGAGGAGGAAAAGCGCAAGTTACCCCAGCATAAAACCAACATGCGGGCGGGCCAGGTGTATAAAATCCAAGCAGCTCAGTTGTCATCGGTGTATTGTAACTTGCGAATAACTGGGTTCCCGTTTCATAACTCAAGAGCGTTGCGTATGAGGGAGGTAGCGGTCGGATAAAAATATACCAAACACCCTCTGCACATGTGCAGGGAATTGCGTATGTGAGTGCGCCTCCAAAAGGAACACCACTTCCTGCTTCCGCGACATGAACGAGACCTAGGGATACTAAAACATTTCGGATGATACCCGAAAATCCTGGCATGGAGGAATATGCTGTTCCTGAGATTGCGAGCGGCGCCTCCTTGAGAAATTCTTTTCGAAAGTCAGTCGTGGAGGAGGCCGCGGTCGTTCGTATGGCTTTTTCGATAGATATGAGTTTCGTGGCGTCCATCCCTTGCTTCTTTCCAAGCGCATCTATTGCTGCGATGAATTCATTCAGGTGAGCCAAATTCGGATTTTGAGACAACACGGTTGATGAAGCCGCTAACGGTACAGTTTGAGAAGTCGGGTTTACTGTTGAAAGTGCATTGAGTTTATCCATCGTGTAATATCCGACATATCCACTGCCTTGGATAAGCCCTGCCGGCGCCAGGATTTCGTTTGCATATTTGTCCTGAAAACGAATGACGGCATTTTGCGTAAGATAGCCGAAATAGAAAGTTTCTTTCCCTGGGGATCCAGGTCCGACACCCTGTATGCGTGTTGCCGGATCCTCGTTGAGGATTTTTTGTAACGCGTATACATCTTTTCCTTGAGAGCCAATCATGAGTGGGCGGTCAAATAAAACAGAAGTAGCCGATACCTTCTGAATGCTTCCACAAAGAAAAATAAAACCAAGAGAAACACTAATTACCAGTAAATAGATCCGCACGATTTTTTTCATGGTGAAATAATATCATGTGCACAGATTACGACAGTTCTTTTCGGTGTGACTGCTATACTTTAAGGGCAGCATACGTATGAGGGGAAAATTTCTTAGAAATTGGAGAGTTCCAGCCGCAACGCTTTTCTCAATTGCGCTTATTGTTGGTGCATACGTGCTTGCGCGTGGTGTCGGGGATCCACCCGTGGCGCAGGCGTTTACCGAAACGGCTCTCCTGCAAGCAATAGCCACAAAAGATTCAAATGGTGACGGCCTTCCTGACTGGGAGAAACCGCTATATGGAATTCCCGTAAATAGCACTACCACCGACTATTTCCACCTCGGTATGACTGATGGAGAAGCTGTTGCAAAAGGTCTCATTGTCCCCAAGGCAATCGCAGATATTCCAATTGCAACCTCAACACCCGTGGCAAGTACCAGCATTGACTATGCCACGTATGGACTCACCGCCCCGACCGAAGGCACCCTAACCGATACTTTTGCGAAAGATTTTTTCACACTCTACCTTTCGGCGGAACAGACAAACGGCGGTGTCGGTCTCACGGCTAGTCAGGAAAATACTCTTGCCGAGCAAGCTATAACCGAACTTTTGCAGCAAGTGTCATTAACGGCTGATTTCAAAAATGCGAAAGACCTTGCGGTTTACGGTACGGGAACTTCTGCGCTTAAGAATTTTGCAGTCGCAGCGGGAGCGGTATTAAAAGAAAATGCAGTTAACACGACGATGAGTGGAGTCGGATATTTGCAGTCTGTCGTGGAAGATGGTAACACCTCCGCGCTTGCCAACCTCGTCATACTTTCAAATGCGTATAGAAAATTAGCTAGTGGAATTGCGGTGCTTCAAGTGCCGCAAGAACTTGCGCCTGTCGATTTGGTAATCATAAACTCGATTATGCGTCTGAGTGAAATTTACGCAGACTTTGCACGAGTAAACACCGACCCTTTGGCTGCAATATTCGCACTTCAACAGTACCCCTCGACGGAACTCAATGTCGAGGACGCGTTTACCACCCTTGCCAATATTTACGCAGTGGCGGGTGTCACGCTTCCTGCCGGAACGCCGGGGGCGTTATTTGTAAATGCTATGGCTAATATGACCGCGCGACAACAGGCTGCGACTGGAAAACAATGAGCAAAAAACCTTTTACCAACGTGCTCGCGATACTACTCACTCTCACGCTTGTGGTATCCGCAGTATTTTTCAGTGCACCGCAGCCGGTATTAGCTTCCGGGGCAAGTTGTATGGTGGGTCTTGTTAGCGCCGCCGCCAGCGCATTCAGTAGCGCCGGAAGTGTTCCCAATAACTCTCTGACAGAGGATATGACAACAAACACGTCGGCAGGAGCGACTTTAGGTTCGTGCATAAATTCAATAATACTTATCCCATTGGCTCAGGCGGCTATTAAAACACTCTTGCAAAGCATGACGGCACGCATAATTAACTTCATCAATGGATCTAATAGCACCGGCCAACCATCATTTGTACCGAATATTGCAGTGAATTTACAAGCGGTTGGAGATGCAGTCGCAGAACCTTTCATAGGCGAAATCTCCCAGGGTGTATTTAATTCGCCATTCGGGAGTGCAATCGCTGAATCACTTCAGAATTCTTACGTGCGCGGGACAGATCTCGCCGGTTTCTACGCGGCGAATCAGTGCACACTTGACCAATCATCTCCCGATATAAATTCTTATCTCGCGGGTAACTGGTCGCAAGGCGGCGTTGGTTCGTGGCTCGCGCTTACAACCGAATCTCAAAATAACCCCTATATGCTCGATCAAGCGGCACAGGGCCAACTTGGGGCTCTCGTGAGTCAAGCGCAAGGGAATCGACAACAAGATCTGCTCCAGTCAGGAGGATTTCTTTCATGGTGTGGCGGAGGACCTCCTACCTACGATCCCACCACATCAACAAATAGCGGATTTACACCAACATCAAATGGATTTACCACGAGCGCTACCTGTTTCAATAAAGACGGTTCCCCGGGCTATGTGGAGACTCCGGGTTCCGTTATTTCCGGTTACGCGCAAAAGGCTGTTGTTGACGCAGGTTTCAGTCAAGAATATGCGCAACTTATCTCTGCAAACCAAATCGATGGTGCACTTAGCGCGATTGTAGGAGACATCTTTAGTCAAGTAATGGGGGGTGTTAACGGTCTCCTCGGAGCTTCACAGTCTTCAAGTTCAGCGAGCCCATCTCTTTCTACACAACTAAATAACTACTCACCAGACACGACATCCGTGGCGGCAGCGGCGACTGCAATGGCACAGACGGTATCAAATAACGTCACAAGTTATACAACTGCGTGGGACACGATCGCATCCGCTGCGAATAATGCCTCGACAAGCGCGGCGTCACTCGCAAGTTTTTGCACAGCAGCCGCAAATACAGCAAGTACTTCTCTGGAAGTTTCCTCCTCATCACCGTCGACCGCTTTCACAAGCGGCAATCCAACCTTATCGCAAATTTCAAATTCAGAACTCATGACGTTTATCGCCTCCTCAACGGCTGAAGCGAACGCGGCACAGGCCGCAATTCAGACCGAAATAAATCCCGTGATAACACAGGCACAGAATGCACTCGGCTATGTTGCGCCTACGCAAGCACTCGTGAACAAAATCGAGACGGTAGATACGACAGATCCTTCCACATTAGGTACTGATACTCAAACTCTCGCCGGAATGCCCCCTTTAGCAAGTGATGTTGCAAATGCGCAGCAAAACGCACAGGCCTTCGGAGGAGCGACATCGACTCCAGCAAACACCGTCTCGCTTACGGTCTCGGGCAGCACACTCGTCGATCAAATGAATCTAATTAGTACAAACGCGAATTCGGCCACATTGCGCGCAGTTTGCACCTTGCCGGCATCTCTCGGCGGATAATTATGCGCCACTTCCTTTTCATTTCGATCATAACCCTAGCACTCATTACAAGTACGGTGGGTATTGCGCACGCTGTACATGCCGCATCCTCCACAGTTACAGTCGCGCCAACTAAATCGGTATCAGCGAGTGCCTCAGTTCTCCTCGGCTCAGATTCGCCTATTAATTTAAATCCAGGACAGACTACCGCTAGCGGATTTAATAGCATTATGACGTGGATTGTAAGTCTATTTGCCTGGCTCGTTGGTGTCGCGGCACTCACGCTTGACTACGCGGTATACTATACCGTTATAAACATGGGTGCCTATGTTAAACACCTTTCCGCCGTTGGCACCGCATGGAGAATCATGCGCGATCTCGGAAATATATTTTTAATATTCGGCTTTCTTGCCGCTGGAATTGCAACGATTCTCGATCTTGATTTCTATGGATGGGGAAAAAAGATGCTTCCCGCTCTGCTCATTTCAGCAATCTTCCTTAATTTTTCCCTCTTCCTGTCTGAGGCAGTGATCGATGTAGGCAATCTTCTTGCAACTCAGTTCTATACGCAAATTAATGGAGGCTCTTTGCCGACGCCTGCCTCATTGGCGAATACGAGTCCTTCGAACGAAGGAATCTCGACTGCAATCATGTCTCAATTGGGATTTTCAACCCTATATCCAACGAGTAATCCATCTGTCTACACAGGCGATCACTCATGGCTCATTGGATTTTTGAGCATCATACTATTTATGACCACGGCATTTGTGATGTTTTCGCTCGCGTTTATACTCATCGCGCGTTTTGTCGCGCTTATCTTCCTCATCATTCTTTCACCAGTTGGTTTTGCAGGCTTTGCAGTACCCGCGCTCGCTGGAAAATCGAAACAGTGGCGTGATGAGCTTTTTAAGCAAACTATAACGGCACCAGTTCTCCTCCTTCTACTTTACGTTGCGCTTGCCGTTATTACCGATGCGCATTTCATTACTGGGTTTAATGTGGCGTCTGGAGGGTGGCTCGGGTTCGTGAATAACACAAATCTTACCGGTTTCGCTGGAATATTGCTTTCCTTCCTCGTCGCAATGGGACTCCTACTCTACGTAACCATCAAGGCGAAGGACCTTGGTGCCATTGGTGCTGCGGGGGCGACTAAGCTAGCCAGTAAACTCTCCGGAGCAACTCTTGCCGCAGGTGGCATTGGCTGGACGGGACGACACACTATAGGGCTTGGTGGTAATTATGCCGCAAAAAAATTGGGTAACACGGCATTCGGCCGCACCTTTGTCGGCAGGGGTATCGCGGATACACTTGAAAAACGAGTGGCGAAGGCGAGCTTTGATGTTCGCAACACGAAATTAGCCAAAATGGCTAGAGGATCCGGTCTCGATCTCGGGAAAGGACAGAAGGGCGGCTATACCGCAGACCTTAAATCCCGCGCAGAATCGTACGAAAGAGCAGCTAACCGTATCAAAGGTCGTGCCAGAACCGCTGAGGAAGAAGAGTCGCTCAAAAAAGCATCAGAGAAAACGGCAGTGGTTGCGCTCGCGCACGGCACGGCAAAAGACGAACACGAAACAGCCAAACAGGAACAGGCAAAGCTGAAAGAGGAAGTTGAACGTCTCGAGAAAGAAAAAGCAAGAAATGATGCATTTCACGTCAATGACGCTCCCGCACAAGAAACCGAACGGCAATTAGGAACCGCACGTAAAAATCTTGCGACAAGCGAGCAAAATCTTGCGTCGACAAGTACGAAACTCGCGCAAGCAACCACGAATTTTGAGGCGGCTCAAGCAGAAGAAGCTAAGATAAAGGCTACTGTTGATTTCGTAACTTCCGAAAAAGGTTCTAAACAAGAATATGCAGACAGGCTTAAGGATAAATGGGGCAAGATTCCAATTCTTGGAACGGCCGCAAGTATCGCCGGACCTCGTATCAGTGCCAATATTGGCAAATCAAAAGACCAAAAGATGGTGGATGAGTTCCTCGCGAGTGTAAAAGAAAAAGTAGCAAAAGAAGATAAGACGGAAGAAGACCAAGGATAGTGAATATATAACAATATTACTTGTATGAACACATCACAGGAACCAACATTTGATCAAGATCTTTCAACAGTAGTTTCGCAATTGCCGATGCCAATCCGTTCTTTTTTCATAAGCGGGAAGGTGGAGGTTATTGCAAGGGGTCTTATGCAAAAATATAAGCTTCATATTGATCAAGGCGCCATTATGGAACGTGAAATAATTTTGCTTCTCCTCGGTCTTAAAAATCCTACGGAATTCATCAAGACGCTCACTGAAGACGCACAGCTCGATCAACAAACCGTTGATGGTATTGCGCAAGGCGTGAACGACCAAATATTTGTTCCTCTCCAGGAAGAGATGAAGAGTGAGGCAGTCACAATAAGTGCGCAAGAAAAATCACAGAAGCCTATTCCACCTCGCCAACAGACGGCTACGCCAGCACCGATGTATGCGCCACCATTGCAATCGCCAAGCTATTCGTATCCGGAGGGCAATGTCGCCTCTTCCAGTCCTGTGCACCCACCACCGGTACCACGGCGCATCACCCCCCCTTCCCTCGTCGACACAAAGATTGCGGTGCACGCCGCCACGAGCACAGTCCCAAAGCCCTCAATCGGCGAAAAACTGCTCGAGGATCACGAGGAGCCACACATTGAATTTAATAAAGCATCAGCGCCACTTCGGTCGCGATCTGTGACATCTTCGCCAATGTCCCCAAGTTCATCGGGTATAACACCTCCCGCTTCGTCCACACAGCCTGCTCCACCAACAGTCAGACCATACTCATCCGATCCTTATCGCGAACCGATTGACGAAACATAAGAGTACTGTAGTTGCATTCCGCGCAGCATTCCTTTATATTACTTGATGACCCTCCTCGGGTCTTCTTTTCTACATGGCAACTATCAATCAGCTCTCGAAGAGAGGCCGCAAGAACAAATCGTCCAAGACGAAGGTACCCGCCCTTGCGCGCGGCTTTAACGTACTCTCGAATCGTCCAACTTTCTATCCATCACCTTTTAAACGCGGTGTTTGCACTAAAGTGACGACAAAGACTCCGAGGAAACCAAACTCAGCTATCAGGAAGATCGCACGCGTTCGTCTTACAAATGGTATGGAGGTTACCGCTTATATCCCAGGCGAGACGCATAATCTTCAGGAGCACTCAGTCGTACTACTTCGTGGTGGACGTGTGAAGGATATCGGCGTGCAATATACTATTGTGCGTGGGAAGCTTGACACCGCTGGTCTTGATAAACGTCGTCGTTCACGTTCGCGTTATGGCGCGAAGCGTCCTTCTGCAAAATAAATATGCGTCGACCTCTTAAAAAGAAGCGAGTTTGGCGTCCAGATCTTAAGTATGGATCAGAAACACTCAATCGTTTCATCAATGCTGTCATGTGGGATGGCAAGAAGGACACCGCGCGTGCAGTTGTTTATCGCGCGTTTTCTACCATTGAAAAAGACGGTGCCAATCCTCTCGAGACATTCGAGACGGCGTTGCGTAACGTTTCACCTCTCATGGAGGTTCGTTCTCGTCGTGTTGGAGGTGCCAATTACCAAGTGCCGCGTGAAGTTTCTCAGAACCGTCGTCTTACACTCTCATTTCGTTGGATTATCAATGCTGCACGCGCAAAAAAAGGTAAACCAATGGCAGATAAACTTGCCGATGAACTTATTCTTGCTGCAAAGAATGAAGGTGATGCGATAAAGAAAAAGGACGAAATGCATCGTATGGCTGAAGCTAATAAAGCTTTTGCACATTTTGCCTGGTAACCGCTAAGATGCAGAAGAGGTGTGCAAATATTTGACCATTTAAATAAATAGTGCTATAAAAAATTCGGTAGAATCTACAAGATCTTTGCCATTTTACTACTGTTCTTACATAGGAGGCGTATCATGTCAGCAATGATTAAGCTCGTTCCCAAGAGGAGCGAGAACGATACCAGCAATCCATACTACATGCCAACGTGGTTGCCGCGCATTGCAGAATTCAATCCGTGGAGAAGAAGGAATTTACGTATCTCCCGTCTGCTGGCGCGGCTGGATGAAATTGCGGATCAAATGACTCGAGATGCGATTTGTACCCGCGTGCGCTATCGCTATCGGAGGAAGTGTGTGGAATTCTGTACCCCCGCAGGAGAGGTGCTCCTGCGTATTCACTTACAAGCGGACGGAACTTACGAAGGCATCAATGTTCGTGTTGTATCGAGTATCTTGATGCCAAAAACAAGGGCGGAATTGAGAGGTTTGTTCTGCGATCTTCCGCAGGCACGACAAATCTTTATCATGGAAGCACACCAATTATTGTGATTTTCAAATCACAATAATTTTTTAAGCCCGCTCTGCAAGAGCGGGCTTTTTATTTTTGCATACTTTGCAATTTATTTTATCTGGGCTATTCTCTGGAGAACGCCTCGGCGCTTTTTATTTTTTTATCCATTATTTATATTTATGAACCGTGATTATCCGCTTGAGAAAGTGCGCAACTTCGGCATCATTGCCCACATCGACGCAGGAAAGACGACCACAAGTGAGCGCGTACTTTTTTATACGGGCAGTCAGCACAAGATCGGTGAAGTGCACGAAGGCGAAACTACGACCGATTGGATGGAGCAGGAGCGCGAGCGCGGTATCACCATCACTGCCGCCGCCATCACTTGCTTCTGGAGCAAGACGGGCGAGAAGGACAAAAAGGACGCATCCAAGAAATTCCGTTTCAATATCATCGACACACCGGGACACATCGACTTCACTGCCGAGGTAAAGCGTTCGATGCGTGTGCTTGACGGCGCGGTTGTCGTGTTCGATGGCGTCGCGGGCGTGGAGCCGCAGTCCGAGACCAACTGGCGCTACGCCGACGAGGCGTCAGTACCGCGCGTCTGTTTCGTCAATAAGCTTGATCGGCTTGGTGCATCATTTGAAAATTCATACAAGAGTATTCTTGATCGACTTTCACCCAAGGCTATTCGCATGCAAATCCCCATTGGTGAAGAGGCAGCACACGAGGGCGCGGTCGACCTTCTCACAATGAAAGCGTACACCTACGTGGGGAATATGGGCGAGGAGGTAGTTGAAGGAGAAATTCCAGAGAACCTTCTTGAAAACGCGAAGAAGTATCGCGCCGAACTTATAGAACGCATCGTTGAACAAGATGATACGGTAATGAACGCATACCTCGAAGGCAAGGAACCCTCACTTTCTGAGTTAAAGGCAATTCTACGTAAAGCGGTTATCGCGAATGAAGTGTTTCCAGTTTACTGCGGGAGCGCACTCAAGAATAAGGGTGTTCAGCTCGTACTTGATGCCGTTGTCGATTATTTACCAAGTCCGCTCGATGTCCCACCTGCGACTGGCACAAATCCGAAGACGGGCGAATCAATTGAACGTCACGCATCAGATGATGAGCCGTTTTGCGCGCTTGTTTTCAAACTTCAAACTGATCCTTTCGTTGGAGCATTAACATTCTTTCGTGTTTATTCCGGAACTCTCGCTGCTGGTTCGTACGTATATAATTCAACAACAGGTTCCAAGGAGCGTGTCGGACGTATTGTGCGTCTCCAAGCGGATAAACGTGAAGAGGTCGCGAAAGTATTCACTGGTGAGATTGCCGCCGCCGTTGGTCTGAAGGACACGAAAACTTCACACACGCTCTGCGACGAGACGAATCCCATTGTGCTTGAACAGATAAAATTTCCGGAACCAGTGGTAAGTTTGCGTATTGAGCCTAAGACAAAAGCAGATCAAGAGAAGATGGGCATTGCGCTTCGTAAGCTTGCGGATGAAGATCCGACCTTTCGAATCAAAACTGATGATGAGACTGCCGAGACTATCATCTCTGGCATGGGCGAGCTTCATCTGGAGATTCTCGTAGATCGCATGAAGCGTGAGTTCAATGTTGTTGCGGATGTAGGGAAACCGCAAGTAGCGTATCGTGAAACCATTCTTGGTTCTTCAGAGGCCGAGGGTAAATATATTAAACAAACTGGTGGTCGTGGTCAGTATGGTCATGTGAAGATTCGCATGAAGAAATTAGAACCTCTCGTAGAGGGTGCAAAGGTGTCTAAGAATATTACACGCGAAGATCATTTCGAGTTTATCAACAATATAAAGGGCGGTGTTGTTCCGCAGGAATACATTCCGGCGGTGGAAAAGGGTGTTCGTGAGGCGATGGCCCGCGGCTTCCTTGCTGGATTCCCGATGGTTGACGTGTCCGTAGATCTCTACGACGGTTCCTATCACGATGTCGACTCATCCGAAATCGCCTTCAAAATCGCGGCATCAATGGCTTTCCAGGAAGCTGCCTCGAAGGCAAGGGCGGTCATTCTCGAGCCAATTATGCGCGTGGAAGTTACTGTGCCTGAGCAATTCATGGGCGACATTACGGGCAACCTCTCGGGTAAGCGCGGTCAGATCGAGGGTATGGAGGATCGCGGCATGAACAAGACAATTAAAGCGAAGGTGCCGCTCTCCGAGATGTTCGGCTACACCACGACGCTCCGCTCAATGACCGAAGGACGCGGAAGTATGACAATGGAGTTTGATCACTACGATACTGTCCCGAACAATGTCGCCCAAGACATAATCGCCTCGCGAAAATAAGGACACGTGTTTGGTCATCGCGAACTGTAAATGAATCACCACGAGAGGGCTTGTAAACAACTGCTGTTCGAAACGGCGGCGATTGTGCTACACTTGTAGCATATACGTAACCTATTCTTATGATGCCCAACGAACAACTCCTGAATTACATCCGCCAACAAATGGCCTCTGGCGTTTCAAGGGAAGATATCACAAAAGAACTCACGACGAACGGATGGCAGGTTTCAGACATCAGTGCAGCATTTGCCGCAATGAGTATTCCGACACCATCTATTTCTTCACACCCCTCAGCACCGATCCAACAGCAATCTGCAACAAGTCTAAATCATGTATCAAATAAAAGAGGGGCAGCAATTTCTACAAAACTCATCGTCTTGGTTGCCATCGCCATTATTGGTGGAGGAGCGGTTTTCGCGTATTTTACATACTCTAACTCTAATAACTCTAATGTTTCCGCGCCCCAGACAGAGCCGATTAACAACACAGGGGGTTCTTGGACCTGGGCTGAACACAATGCAGAAGGTTCATATAAAGCAAAAAGTTCATCAACCTTATATTTTTCCACCATCACTTCTTCCGCCGACGGTACGCATCTCGCAGCAGTTGATACCCTCCAAAATGGAGGTGTATATACTTCCAATGATTCTGGCACCACGTGGGTTTATCGACCCGTCCCCGGGGGATCATCATTGTGGTATATAACTTCTTCCGCCGACGGTACGCATCTCGCAGCCGCTGGTACCGACGGCAAAGAAGTATATGTTTCCGCTGATTCCGGTGTCACCTGGGTTAAGCGCGCCATTACTGGTACTGCCGGTCAAATTACAAACGCATCGGGAATCGCGTCCTCCGCCGACGGTACGCATCTCGCGGTTGCAGGGCTTGATGTTGTTTATACTTCTGCCGATTTCGGCGTTACTTGGGCTACTCACACGCTACCTCAAGAGGGTACGTCTTATCAAATCGCGCTCGGTCATATTGTTTCTTCCGCCGACGGTACGCATCTCGCAGTCATTGACACCACGTGTACCGAAGTGGGTAGCTGTGTTTTCACATCCTCGGATTCTGGCACCACATGGATCATGCATAGTATGGGGGACGCAACGGGCGCCTTGTCTGGTCTCGTTTCTTCCGCCGACGGTACGCATCTCGCAGCGTCTGACGGCGGAACTGGGAGCGGCGGTGACATTTACACATCATCGGACTCTGGTTCTACATGGACCGCTCAAACTGGTGCCGGTCAGCGTTACTGGGGTGGTATTGTCTCTTCCGCCGACGGTACGCATCTCGCAGCAATCTATGACGCCGGCGCCGGTACTGGAGGCTATATCTATACGTCTTCCGACTCTGGCAGTACATGGAACGCTCAAACGAGCGCAGGCTTGCACTCCTGGAGTGGCATTATCTCTTCCTCCGATGGTATGCGCCTCGTGGCACTTACGTCTCAAGGTGGTGTTTGGATCGGGACACTCAGTCAGTAAGTGGAAGAGTTGATTCACTATAGACATCGTTCAAGATATCAGCGCGAGCAGGAAATAATTTTCACAGTGTATCCACGTGGGTGAGTTGCATTTATAAACGCGTTTGCGTATAGTGCCTATAACGCATCTTGGCGTCGCTCTTTGGCTTGTCTGCTTTTGTGAGTCGGCAAGCTCGAGAGTTTGTTCCGACTCACTTGTCTTGTCGGCAAGACAGACGTCGGATTAATTCGTGATTTATTAACTTAAGATCATCCGATTTAATATGGCAGAATTTAATCGCAACAAGCCGCACATGAACGTTGGCACCATCGGTCATGTGGACCATGGAAAAACGACACTCACGGCGGGTATTCTACACGTTCTTTCGATGCTTTCAGGACAGGGCTACAGCGCTCGTGTTGAAGGCGTCGATAAAATTGACAGCGCCCCAGAAGAAAAAGCACGCGGTATTACTATTGCCCTCCACCACTCTGAATATGAAACACCGAATCGTCACTACGCGCACATTGACGCCCCAGGACACGCCGACTACATAAAAAATATGATCACAGGTGCTGCCCAAATGGACGGCGCAATCCTCGTAGTTGCCGCAACTGATGGTGTAATGCCGCAGACGCGCGAGCATATCTTACTCGCGAAGCAAGTTGGCCTCAAGAAATTAATCGTTTTCCTTAACAAGGTGGATATGGTAGCCGACAAAGATCTCGTTGATCTTGTCGAAGAGGAGATTCATGCGTTGCTTACGAAGCAGGGTTATGACGGTGCGAACACGCCGATTATCCGTGGCTCCGGTCTCCGCGCTCTTGAGGCGAAGGACGCCAATGATGAGTACGCCATGAAGGTGAAAGAGCTTGTCGACACAATGGACACTTATTTCGACATGCCGCAGCGTGAGCTCACCAAACCATTCCTCATGCCCATCGAGGACATCTTCTCGATTGAAGGTCGAGGCACGGTAGTCACTGGGCGTATTGAGCGCGGTGCTGTAAAAGTTGGTGAGGAAGTCGAAATTGTCGGCATCAAGGCGACGTCGAAGACGACTGTCACAGGCATCGAAATGTTCAATAAACAGCTTCAGGAAGGTCAAGCGGGCGACAACGCCGGTCTTCTTCTACGTGGAACCAAGAAAGAGGACGTACATCGCGGTCAGGTTCTCGCCAAGAGTGGCTCAGTTACGCCGCATACTGACTTTGAAGCAGAGGTCTATATTCTCGGTAAGGATGAAGGTGGACGACACACGCCATTCTTCTCTGGATACAAACCACAGTTCTATATCCGTACGACGGATGTGACCGGTGAAGTAACTCTCGCAGAAGGTAAGGAAATGGTTATGCCTGGCGATACAGTCACATTCAAAGTGAAACTCGTGGCACCAGTTGCTCTTGAGGAGCAGCAACGTTTTGCTATCCGGGAAGGAGGTAAGACTGTTGGTGCTGGTGTCGTGACCAAGATTACAGCGTAAAGCCGATACTCGGATCAGGAAGTACTCGTATGGCAACAACAGTAGCAACAAAATCAAAAGTAGGGAAAGTCACAATATCAAAGATACCGCGGACAAAAGTCGGTTCAAAAAAAGTTGCTACAGCACCCTCAGTAGAACACAAACTTCGAATTCGTGTCCGTGCCTATGAACATAAGATTCTTGATCTTTCGGTGAAACAGATTATGGATACCGCGGCTCGCTTTGACGCAACTGTTGTCGGCCCCGTACCGCTTCCAACTGAGACCAAACGTTGGACAGTGAATCGTTCAACGTTTGTGCATAAGGATGCACGCGAACAGTTTGAGATGCGCGTTCATAAGCGACTCGTCGATATCCTGAACCCATCGCCCAAGGTGATCGAGGCCCTCACGAACCTTAATCTTCCTTCTGGGGTTACGATAGACGTCAAGATGGTTTAGAATGATTCTGTAAAAGAAGTACAAGAAACCGCCCCTACAAGGGGCGGTTTCTTGTACTTGACGATATACATATTTTTGTGGTATACAGCGACTATCACTTTTACCGTTTTAAGGAGGAAGTGATGAGCAAAAGAATATTTGATCTCATATGCACATTCATAATCTTGATCTTTTCAGCCCCGCTGGTTCTTTTCATTGCGATTTGGATTAGGGTAACTTCACCTGGGCCGATTATCTTTCGGCAGACTCGTATTGGTTATCGTGGTAAGTCATTTGTCATCTTTAAGTTTCGAACCATGAAGGATGGAAGCGGGCATCCGCTCGACATGGTTTTGTCGGGTGATAACCGAATTACGGTGCCGGGAAAGTTTTTGCGTGAAACGCACATTGACGAACTACCACAACTTATCAACGTGTTGTTGGGGCAGATGAGTCTAGTTGGTCCGCGTCCTCACCAGGTTGAATTTGTTGAAAAAGGTATCCAGGAGATTCCTGAATACGCGCTTCGGCTTAACAACGTTCGGCCCGGGTTGACCGGGCTTGAGCAGATCCATGGGAGAATGTGGTCGCTCAAACGCGGTATTCGATGTGTTTTCCGTCTAGAATCCTTCTATATTAACCACCATTGTTTCCTACTTGATCTATATATTCTTTCCCGAACCGTCAAAACAGTTTTAGGGCGTAATGGCCTTTAACCGCATGTCTTTTTTGGACATGTGGTTTTTTCTTGCATATTTTTATGATTTTGTGTAGAGTGCTGTTAACGCTACGAACGGTGCCCACGACTGGTCCTATAGCAACCTCGCGCAAAGCGACTTGCTGTTGCGCGTTTTGCTTTAAAAATGAAATTTATTCTTGCCAAGAAGGAAAGCATGACCCGTGTGTTCGGGGAGGATGGTCGTGCTCGCGCAGGAACTATTCTCATCGCCGATCCAGTAACAGTAACGCAGGTGAAGACTGTAGACGGTAGAGATGGTTATGCGGCAACTCAAGTCGGTCAAGGTAATCGTAAAACGAAAAACATTAGCAAGGCTGTTCTTGGGCATACTAAAGGAAGAGGCTATGAGGCTATTCGCGAGTTTCATACCGAAGATGTGGCGAAGATTGGCGACACGATTGACGCGTCGGTCTTTACAGTGGGCGATATAGTACGAGTTTCTGGCATCACTAAGGGCAAAGGTTTTGCAGGAGTGGTGAAACGGCACGGTTTCCACGGTGGCCCGCGTACGCATGGTCAAAAGCATACTGAGCGTGCACCAGGCTCCATCGGCGGGTCGGGTGGTCGTGCAGGTGGTCGTGTCGCAAAGGGTATGCGTATGGCTGGTCGCATGGGTGGCAATCGCGTAACCGTGGCGAATCTTAAAGTGCTCGCGGTCGATGTGGCGGCTGGCGAGATCATTGTTTCGGGTGCTGTCCCCGGTCGTCGTGGCACGCTCCTCGAGGTTGTTTCTATTTAAACGCACTATGACTTTCGCAAAGAAAACTCCTCAAAAGAAGTCGAGATTTTCGACAAAAGCTATGATAGCATCGCGTGAGATGCCAGTTTTTTCCATGGATGGTGAAAAGGTTGGCGTAGCTACCCTTCCAGAGAGCATATTCGGTGCACCATGGCGAGCCGATCTTGTACACCAGGTAACAACGGCAATGCAGGCCAATGCACGTCAGAACCGTGCGCATACTAAAAATCGTGCAGAAGTCTCGGGTGGGGGTAAGAAGCCGTGGAAACAAAAGGGAACTGGACAGGCGCGTCACGGCTCTAGTCGTTCACCAATCTGGCGTCATGGGGGGATAACGTTCGGTCCGCGAAGCGAGCGTGATTATAGCGAGAAAGTTAACCGCAAGATGCGTATTGGCGCGCTCGTCTCAGTGCTTTCTCGGAAAGCTAAAGATGGTGAAATAATCCTTATTGATGCCCTTACGTTTAATGCGCCAAAGACGATGATCGCAAAGAGTATGCTAGAGAAGCTCGCGAAGGGCACCGCTATGGCGGATATTGCCACAAAAAGGAAGAACACAGTGCTTTTTGCGCTTGCCACATACAATGCGCATACCACTAAAAGTTTTAATAATTTCGGGAACATAATGACTGAAGAGGTTCGCAATCTGAATCCTGTCGATATTTTGACGCACAAGTATCTCATTATTGAAAATCCGGAGGTTGCATTTGCTGCACTTTCCGCCCGGGTCAAATCTAAATAAATTACTATGGCAATTTTTGGTACTACAGTGAAAAATAAGAAAGAGAAGAAAGGTAAAGCCACGCGTACACATCGTGTACGTAGCACGACGCCCACTAACGGGACTGCGCATAATGTAATTCATGCGCCATGGTTTTCCGAGAAGGCACTTATCATGACAGAAAAGGGAGTCTATACATTCGAGGTCTCTGCACGTGCGACGAAGGCCGAAATCGCAGGTGCTCTCAAAGAGATTTACAATGTAGAGCCGCGTAAGGTGCATATTGTTAATCTCCCAGCGAAGCACAAAGCATTACGCACTCGGCGTGGCGAGGGCTCCAGAACATCACGCCATAAGGCCTACGTCTATCTTGCTGATGGTGACAGCATACAATTTGCTTAAAATTTTATGAAATCCTATCGTCCAACTACAAAAAGTCGTCGTTTCATGACCACTCTCCCATACAAGGAGCTTCTCTCCGGTGATGTACCATTCAAACCTTTATTGAAAAAAAAGAAACGGCAAGGTGGTCGAAACGCTTTTGGCCGCATCACTACGCGCCACCAGGGCGGTGGTCACAAGCGTCGGTTGCGTGATGTGGACTTTTACTATGATAAAAAAAATATACCGGCAAAAATTGAAACCATTGAGTATGATCCATTCCGTTCTGCATTCATCGGACTTGTGCTTTATCGGGATGGCGCGCGGCGTTACGTTGTCTTGCCAAAAGCAATGAAAGTCGGCGATTCTTTTATCGTTTCTGCCGACGCACCGATTGCTTTGGGTAACCGCCTTCCGCTCGGTTCTATACCGGTGGGTACTTTCGTCTATAATATTGAGATTTCACCTGGTGCTGGAGCACGTCTTGTCCGTTCCGCAGGAAATTTTGCCGAAGTAGTTGCGCATGATGCAGGTTATGCACAGCTAAAACTTCCATCAACTGAGATACGCAAAATATCGGATCTCGCGTGGGCAAGTGTCGGTACTGTTGGTAACGAAGAATATAATCTAGTCGTTATCGGCAAAGCTGGTCGTAGTCGCTGGATGGGTATTCGTCCCACAGTTCGCGGTACCGCTATGAATCCCGTTGATCACCCGCACGGTGGCGGCGAAGGTAAACAAGGTCGTGGATTGCGCCGCGCGAAGACCATGTGGGGTAAACCCTCGGGCAAGGGTCAAAAAACACGTACTCCAAAAAAGTATTCAAATACATTTATAATTTCACGTCGTAAAGTTGGCAAGAAGCGCAATGGTTAAATTCAGTCCTTAAATTTGGTGCTATCCTTAATCCGTAGAAGGTAGACATGGAGGGGTATTGCCATGAACGTACTCACCCTTGCTCTTGAAAGAGTAATAGTATGTGCATCTTCAGCATGTCGGAAAGAAGTTGCTCTAAAAGACGGATATACTGAGATTAGTGTAGAAGATGAAAAAAAAATAACGGTTTTCATTTATCACTGCAGACCGGATGCCCGCTGTTATTTGAGATCTCTTGAAACAGGTTCTGAGCCGTCTTTTCAAGAAGAAAAGTAAAAAATTCTCTAGAATTTAAGAATCCTCGTCCAGACGGGGATTCTGTGTTTAATATTTTGATTTCAGAATACTGGAAAGTTTCTGAAGTGGTATACGCAATGTTTGTGGACCTGCCGCATAGGAGGCTACTTGATAAGGTGGGAACAGAAGAACGAAGTCATTGTTATCAAAAAAGAAGTCCGAAAAATTTTTCTCGTATGGTTTCGTGCCACTGGTGATGGTGGCGAGGTCTGTTGTACCGATACCGATGACAGTTGGCAATTCAGCACGGCTTATCTGAGAGAGTATGTCTAGGTAATGGGCGCCGGGTCGAAATAGATCGGCGAGTGAAAGATTCTGTCCAGTTGTGGTATCGAACACAAACGTGTGGAAAAACATGCTGTGTGTTCCACCGATATTTTCATAGATGGTAAATATGTACGAGAGTGTATTTATAGAGGAACCGATGAGATAGGTGATCTGGAGTGCGCTCTTACGCCCCTGAGCAAAGGCAGTGAAACTATTTTTGAACTGTTGTATGGTTTGGCCGATAAAATTTCGTATGAGTGCGAGTGCAGGACCGTTTGCGGTTCCAGTGAGTGACGTGGTTATCGGATAATTCGTAGCGATATCGTAATATTCTGTATGTTCATTGTAACTTCCTCCCACGGGTAAGGTAACCTCTGGTGTTTTTGTGGATATGGGCTTTACTGACAAATAAAGTCCGATTCCGACAAGGATGACGAGGATAATTGCAGTAGTACTTATTGCAAGTTTTCGCATACATTATAAGTATATCCAAAAGGTGATGCAGCGTACATATATAATTATATGTGGACAGGTATTATGTAGACGAATACAAATATTTGACGTGTTTGCAACATTCCTGTATCTTTTACTTGTCTCGCGCTTGCGCGGGCTTTTCATTACTTCACATGGCTCGCTCACTTAAAAAAGGACCTTTCGTGGATGCTAAGCTCCTGAAGAAGGTCTTGAATGCGAAACCTGCATCGGCAGGCGTTATTAAGACGTGGGCACGCCGAAGTCAAATAAGCCCCGACATGATTGGATTTACTTTTGGCGTTCATAATGGTAAACAGCATCTCGAGGTACTCGTTTCCGAGGAAATGGTCGGGCATCGTCTCGGTGAATTTTCATCAACTAAAAAGTTTATTCGTCATGGAGGTAAGATGCAGAAAGAAATGGAGCAGAAGAAGCAGAAGGCAGAGATTGCTTCAGCAAAGGCAGCAAAGACATCTGTTACGTCTACCGCGAAGTAATATTTTAGTGTATGACACAATCAATTCTCCAGAGTTATAATCAAACACCGCGCAAAGTCCGTCTCGTTACGGATCTCGTGAAAGGAAAGAAAATCCCAGCAGCGCTCACGATTCTTCAGTTTCTTCCGAAGCGTGCAGCTGAACCTATTGAGAAACTTATCAGGAGTGCGGCGGCGAATGCAAAGGAAAAAGGTAAGGATCCTAATGAAATGACAGTACAGTCAATTACGGTTGAAAATGCTGGCATATTGAAAAAATATATGCCTCGCGCTTTCGGTCGTGCCTCACTCATCCGCCGTCGGAAAAGTCGTGTGAAAGTCACACTCGTTTAAATTCAGAATTATGACGCACACCGTACATCCCTATGCGCACCGTCTCGGTATCATCAGAGACTGGAAAAGTCGTTGGTTTGCTGTGGATAAGAAAAGTTATCGCGAGAATATAAAGGTAGATGAATTAATTCGTCGTTTCCTAACGAAACGTTTGCGTGGTACTTATACAAGTGGCGTCGAGATTGAGCGTTCAGCAAACGAATTACGCGTTGTCCTTTCCACTGGACGTCCCGGACTCGTTATTGGACGTTCTGGTGAAAACGCGGCCAAGTTGCGCACAGAACTTTTGAATCTTGTGCGCCGTATTGCGCCGACCGACCGTCGAACTCTCAAATTCGATATCGTTGAAGTACGACAACCTGAAACAGACGCCTCTGTAGTTGCCTATATGGTTGCTGAAGGGCTCGAGAAGCGCATGCCATTTCGTCGGGTACTTAAACAGACGATAGAAAAGGTTATAGCCGTGCGCGAGGTTGAGGGAGTGCGTATCGCAATTTCAGGAAGGCTTGGCGGAGCGGAAATGAGCCGTAAAGAGGAGCTTAAGAAGGGTCGTATTCCACTACAAACGTTCCGTGCAGATATAGATTTTGCACATGAGCAGGCGTATTTACCCTACGGTGTTATTGGTATTAAGGTGTGGATTTACCGAGGTAACGTATACCAGGAGAAGAAAACCTCGGTTCGTATACAGGAGGGGGCGCCTTCTCGTGGATAATATTTTTGTATGTTATTTCCTAAAAAAGTAAAACATCGTAAATGGCAGACTCAGCGCAAGAGCGCAAAACGTTTGAATCGTCCAGATACGCGTGGCACAACTATTGTTTTTGGCTCATTTGGACTTAAGGCGCTCTCGAGTGCGCGTGTGACTAGTAATCAGATCGAGTCAGTACGTAAGGTACTTACACGTGCGACTGCAAAAACAGGGAAACTTTCCATCCGCATTTTTCCTGATCGTCCAGTGACCGCAAAGCCAGCTGAGGTTGGCATGGGTAGCGGTAAGGGTGACCCGAAGCATTACGTGTTTGAGGTACGCCCTGGGCGTATCCTCTTCGAGATCGATGGGGTCCCTGAGAATATTGCTCGTGCATATTTGCGGCAAGCAGGTATGAAACTGCCAATAAAAACTGCAATCATTGCACGTTAAATTTGCTTTTATAGTATTTGTATGACAAAAAGAGATAATATGACAATGAAAACTGACCAGGAACTCAATAAGCTTCTTATTGAGACGCGTGCCCTGCTTCGCGCCGAGCGTTTTTCTGCAGCTGGTGCACGCGCCAAGAATCCGAACGCTGCACGAAGACTGCGCGCAACGATTGCTCGCGTACTGACCGAACAACATATTCGTGTGCTGAAATCCGTCTAAATCGTATGGAACAAAAAATTACTCGCCCCCAGTCATTTGTCGGCGTCGTTGTTAAGACAGCGATGAAAGATACGGCAACCGTCAAGGTTGATCGTTACGTGAAAAATGTTAAGTACAAGAAATATCTTGTGCGATCTAAGAAATATCTTGTGCACAATCCCGGCAACACGGTGCAAGTTGGTGACACGGTTACTATAGTGGCAACGCGGCCGATCTCAAAATCAAAACACTTCCGTATTATTAATGAGAAAGTAAATATTGGTAATTGAGTATGTTACAGGACCGATCTATCGTGGCAGTTGCGGATAATTCTGGCGGTAAATTCGCTAGAGTTTTCAAAGTACTTGGCGGATCCAAACGTCGTTACGCTGGCATTGGGGATGTTGTTGTTATTTCCATTCAGACCGCTGAACCACGCAAGGCAGTTAAGAAAAAGGACATCTATCGTGCCGTTGTTGTTCGACAGACAAAACCTTTTGCACGTAAGGATGGGTCATATGTTCGTTTCGATGAGAACGCAGTCGTTCTCATTGAGAAACAGGGTAAGGAAATGGGGCCCAAGGGGAATCGTATCTTTGGTCCTGTGCCACGTGAGTTATCCGAGCGTGGTTGGCATTCCATCGTTTCCTTAGCGCCAGAAGTCGTATAGTCATTACGTTAATTTCTTTATATATGCATGTAAAAAAAGGAGATAAGGTGCAAATAATAACAGGGAAGGACAAAGGCAAGTCCGGTGTTATCGTGCGTGCTTTCCCTCGCGAGGATAAGATCATAGTCGAGGGTGTGGCGTTATATAAACGTCACTTAAAAGGTGGCACGGGGAAAGTTGGACGTATTGTTGAGAAATCTCGGCCGATCCACGTGTCAAATGTAAAGCGAATGGAAAAATAAAACATGTCTCTTACCAAACAAAAACAACAAACAGCATATCTCGCCCTCAAGGAAATCTTTGGCTACACGAGTCCGATGCAGAGCCCTCGTGTTCTTAAGATGATCGTCTCTTCTGGTGTAGGGAAAAAGCGTGATAAAAAACAAGTCGAGATTATCGAAAACCGTCTCGCGAGAATTACGGGGCAAAAACCGTCTTCGCGCCCCGCGCGCATTTCCATTGCTTCCTTCAAGGTGCGTGCGGGCGATACAGTCGGCCTGCAAGTAACGCTCCGAGGTGCACGTATGTTCGATTTTCTTGATAAGCTTATTCACGTTGCGCTTCCACGCACGCGTGATTTTCGCGGTCTTTCTGCGAAAGCGATCGATGATATGGGTAACCTCACTATTGGCGTCAAAGAACATACGATTTTCCCAGAGACTTCCGATGAAGACCTAAAGGATGTTTTCGGTTTCGCTGTCACCATTGTTACCACGGCGCATACGAAGGCTGAAGCTGAAGCTTTTTTTCGTCACATCGGCATGCCGCTTATAGCTGAACCGAGTACGGCTAAGAAATAGTCTATACAGGGTTTTCAAGGTGATTTGTAGTTTATAAGAATATAATTGCAGAATACTGAGAACAATAGGTTATTGGGCTTTTCGTCGCCTGCATATATCTCGCGTCTCACTATTTTGTGCATCACTGACAATCACTCATTTCTGTACGGCGCTTATTAATCGGTGAGATATATGCACCTTCAACACGTATTAGCACTCTACCAAACAGAATACTGAGATCGTGTGGTTTATTGCACTTTCTTCGATATGTTCATCACATATCACCGTTCGCCGTATTCCCCATAGTACTGACCTCTTCAACAAGAAGTTGATGGACTCTCTTCCATGGTATAGGTATAAAACCATCCATTGGTCCGCATTGAGCCTTGAACTCGTGTCTCTATTGCGTTATTTTTGGTAAATTACCAGAGCGAAAATACTCAAAAGTACCGGATTCGCACAAATGTTTGACGGCGTAGATATGGAGTGATACAGTACTCATACGCTCTTCGGAGCTTTATTTTTTATGGCAAAAAGATCTCAGCTGGCAAGATATGCAAAGAAGGCGAAACTCGTGAAGAAGTACGCTGCAAAGCGTGCAGCTTTGAAGCTGGTTGGCGATTCTGTGGGTCTTCAGAAGCTTCCGAGAAATTCTTCTCCTGTGCGTCTGAAAAATCGCTGCTCAATTACTGGCCGTTCGCGCGGTTACATGCGAACATTCGGTCTTTCGCGCATCCAATTCAGAGAACTTGCGCGAGAAGGTAAGATTCCGGGCATTAAGAAAGCATCATGGTAAACGACCGCGTCGGTGACTTCATCATACGTCTCCAAAATGCTGCCCACATCGGTAAGCGTGAAGTATCGGTGCCATATTCCGCACACATTGCTGCCATCGCGAAGAAACTCAAAGAGCTCGGATTTTTAATGACCACTGAGGTTGACATAGAGGATGGTCCCCAAAAAACACTTATCGTAACACTTACATACGATGAACATGATCGGGCAAAGTTACGCGGCGTAAAACGTATAAGTAAGCCTGGGCGTCGACTCTATGCACCTTATACTGCCGTACATCGTGTGAAGGGTGGTACAGGAGCACGCATTATTTCGAGCCCAGTGGGCGTTATCTCAGACGCTGACGCGCGCAAGAATCATATCGGTGGCGAAGAGCTTTTCGAGATTTGGTAATACAAGACATACTCACCATGAGCCGACTTGCGAAAAAACCAATAGCAGTAGGGAAGACTGATGTTTCAGTAACTGGAGGTATGCTGACAGTCAAGGGTTCCAAGGGAACGTTGACCAAACGCATACATCCTTCGATTGAAATTGCTATTGAACCGACCGGAGTTTTGGTCACGCCAAGAGACCGATCTCGCCTCGCTAAACAACTTACGGGAACTTTCGCGTCGCACGTTAAAAACATGATTACGGGAGTCGAAACACCGTACGTGAAAAAACTCATTCTCGAGGGCGTTGGTTATAAAATGGAAGTAAAAGGGAAGGAAGTAGTACTTTCGGTCGGTTTCTCGCACACAGTGCCACTTATGATACCAGAAGGTATCACAGCGACAGTTGAGAAGAACGCTATTAAGCTCGAGAGCACAGACAAGGATTCGGTTGGGCAATTTGCCGCAAATATCAGACGTGTAAAACCACCAGAACCGTATCTCGGGAAGGGTATTCGTTATGAGAATGAAGTTATTCGTCGTAAGCAGGGCAAAAAGGCGCTCTAAACATAACTTATGAATCGTAAACCCACATCAACCAGCGAATTTCGTAAACGTCGTCATGCGCGAATACGTGCCCTTATCAAAGGGACAGCGGAACGCCCGCGACTCGTAGTATACCGAAGTAATCGGTACGTTTCCGCACAACTCATTGATGATGTTGTTGGGAAAACGGTTGCCGCAGCACACGGACGTGAGTTTAATGGGTCGCAAACGGAACAAGCCATATCCGTTGGCGCCATGATAGCAAAGAAGGCAAAGGCGGCTGGTATTATAACGATTGTTTTCGACCGCGGTGGTTATCATTATAATGGCCAGGTTAAGGTGCTTGCGAATGCTGCACGCGCTGGCGGCCTCGTTTTCTAATATACCTCTCTATGACTATTTCGGAACAAAAGACCATACAAGATGCAGAAGGTATGCCACCGGTGGCGGAGGAGGTAGTCGTTGAGACAATTTCTACCGCTGCTGAGACCAGCGCGTCCGCAGCACGCGTGTCGTCCGCGCGTGCTGGCGGCCGTGTGTCTCTACGGGGTCGCGCGCCACGTGCTAGCGGTGGACGCGGTCGTCCACAACGTGAACGTGGCGAGTTTGAACAGGTAACGATTGATGCGCGACGTGTAGCGCGCGTAATGGCCGGCGGCCGTCGTTTTAACTTTAGTCTTGTGGTAATTATCGGTGACCGGAAAGGTCGCGTTGGAGTAGGTTTAGGGAAGGGCGTTGATACCGCTCTTGCTATAGATAAAGCGATGCGTGACGCAAAGAAACATCTTTTTACGGTTCCACGCACATCCTCAGG
>JAJXVZ010000027.1 GCA_021781865.1 bacterium
TCTCCTCCGGAGATCTCTTCACCACGGGCTACGGTCTTGCGGGACCAAAGACTCAAGCCGAATTGAACAGATTGTATGGGGGATAAAGTACTGAAATTGATGAAGGAGCACGCGATGACTTTACAGTCAGACATGAGTCCTACCTTAGACCTGGAAGGAGTTGCAAGCGATTGGAGGGTGATGAAATTTTCGACCGTAACTAAATTCACGGATTGGTAATGCGAATGTTATACTTTTAGCATTGTCCACTAATAATTTTTCATCTATGGCCATCCGTGTTGCTATCAATGGTTTTGGTAGAATAGGTCGAGCGTTCATGCGTCTTTCACGTGATCGTGAAATTGAAATCGTCGCAGTAAACGATCTTGGATCACTTGAAAACTTCGCGTATCTTCTCAAGTACGATACGGTATACGGACGCGCGCCTTTCTCGGTTGACGCAAAAGATGGCGCACTATTCATTAATGGGAAGGAGATTAAGTTTCTTTCAGAAAAAGATCCAGCCAAATTACCATGGAAAGATTTGGCAATTGATGTCGTAGTTGAATCAACCGGTTTTTTCACTAATTACGAAAAAGCACAAGCTCATATTGATGCTGGAGCGAAGCGTGTCGTTATTACGGCTCCCGTAAGGGGAGAATCTACCCTCGGGGCAACGGTACTCATTGGTTTGAATGAAGACCGTCTGAAGACGTGTAAGATATCTTCAAACGCTTCTTGTACAACGAATGCTGCGAACCCGGTCATAGTCATCCTTGATGAGGCTATTGGCATTGAAAAAGCAATACTCTCCACAACACATGCCTACACGGCAAGTCAGGCGATTGTCGATAGCCCATCGAGAAAAGATATGAAGGAGGGAAGGGCAGCAGCGCAGAATATCGTACCAACTTCCACAGGTGCTGCGACTGCTGTGACTCAAGCGTATACCGCGCTTGCGGGGAAATTCGACGGTATCTCACTTCGAGTTCCTGTCCCGGCTGGTTCGATAGCAGATATCACCTTTATAGCGAAACGATCAACAACTGTTGAAGAAGTGAACACGATATTGCGTGATGCTGCTGCCACGTCACGCTGGAAGGGTATGTTTAAAACAACCGATGAAGAACTTGTCTCAAGTGACATTGTTGGCGAACCTTGCCCATCCATCGCGGATCTCAACATGACGCGCGTTGTCGATAAAACTTTAGTAAAGATTCTTGCTTGGTATGACAACGAAATGGGATACACAGAGTCGCTCGTGAGACACGTTATCGCTGCTGCTAATGCCTAACATATTTATTGCATCCGATCATGCGGGGTTTGCGCTCAAGAGCACTCTTATAGAGTATCTTCGCGTTCTCGGATATAAGGTGGAGGATATGGGCGCACATGTCCACGATCCGGAAGATGATTATCCGGATTTCATAACGTCGTGTGCCCACAAAGTTGCGGAAGAAAATTTACATTCCGCAGATTCCGCGCGCGGTATCATCATAGGTGGAAGTGGGCAAGGTGAAGCTATGTGTGCGAACCGTGTACTTGATATTCGAGCCGCAGTATTTTATGGACCCATGCGCGTGACGGGGATGCTTGATATTGAAGGAAGTCGTTCTGAGGACGGTTACGATGTGGTACGCCTTCCACGCAGGCACAACAATGCAAACATACTTTCCATCGGTGCACGTTTTGTGTCGGTAGAAGAGGCGAGTAAGGCGACCCGGATCTTTCTCGAGACGTCTTTCTCAAATTCTCCACGCCACGTACGTCGTCTCGCGAAGTTCTAAAGGGAATTCTGTCATGAGTGTTGTCGTTCCGGCTGTCCTAGCTACCTCAAAACGCGGGTTCGAAGAGAATCTTACACGCATTTTCAAGATGCCCTTGATTTCTCGAGTACAGATTGATGTGGTTGACGGAAGCTTTGCGGTTCCAGCGTCCTGGCCGTATACCGTACCGGGAGAGTTGCAGGCAATGGTTACGCGTGCCGAGTTGCTTCCCAAACTTGATCGCATTGCGTATGAGATCGACTTGATGTGTCTCGATGCTGACCGTGCATCGGAGGCGTGGCTTGCGCTCGGGGCAACACGTCTTACTTTCCATGCCGAGGGGATTATCGATCTTCCTCGATTTCTTGCGTCTGCACGAAGACGTTATGGCGGTATTATTTCTTTTGGACTTGCGTTGAATATGGCTAGTGATCTCGCGCTCATCGAGTCCGCCCTAGGCGAAATCGATTACGTTCAGTTTATGGGCATTGCGCGGATAGGGCGGCAAGGACAACCATTCGATCGGCGCGTTATCGAGAGAGTACGGACATTTCACGGACGGTATCCGGAACTTCCCATACAGGTTGATGGCGGTGTATCGTTTGAGAATGCACGAGATCTTCTTGCACTTGGGGTTTCGAACCTTGTTATAGGTTCAGCACTTTCTCGCGCAAGTGATCCAGCTGATGCCATCGACGCGATCGAAAGATTGCAATCTGCCTAGTGGTATTTGAGGTATACTTAAAATAATGATCTGTTCTGATTCAGAAGTCGCTGAGCTCACGAAAAGAGCGGAATCTATTCGTGAGACGATTATTGAAATGCTTGTGGCTGCAAAAAGTGGACATACAGCCGGTTCTTTAGGCATGGCGGATATTTTCGCCGCGTTTTATTTTCATATTCTAAATCACAATCCGCAAAATCCAGATTGGGAGGGGCGTGATCGACTCGTACTCTCGAACGGCCACATTTGTCCAGTTCGATACGCAGCAATGGCACAAGCAGGCTATTTCCCCATCGAGGAATGTCTTACGCTCCGAAAATTTGGTAGCCGCCTCCAAGGACACCCAGAGCGTCTCCGGCTTCCTGGACTTGAAACAACCTCGGGACCTCTTGGTGATGGGCTTCCGCAAGCAGCGGGTATTGCCACCGCCTTTCGTATGAACGGTACGAAACAGCGTGTGTATTGTGTGATGGGCGATGGTGAACAGGATGAGGGAATCATATGGGAGTCGGTAATGTTCGCAGGGAAAAACAGATTACACAATCTCACGGCAGTCATGGATCGCAATAATATTCAGATCGATGGCATGACAGAGGATGTCATGCCACTAGAGCCAGTTGCAGACAAGTATCGCGCGTTCAATTGGCATGTCCTCGAGGTGAACGGAAATGATATTCCTGCCTTCATTACTGCGGTTGATGAGGCGAAATCAATCTACGAGAAACCAACGCTCATTATCGCGCATACTATCCCCGGCAAAGGGGTATCCGACATAGAATTCGATTATCACTGGCACGGCAAGTCTCCTACGGTTGAGGAAGGGAAGAGGTTTCTACGTGAAATTCGGACTCTTGGCGGAAAGATTCCACACGAATATGCTTAATACAAACGCTCATCTAGGGGCAAAAATCTTCACAGATGAAGTTCCGAAAGCGCCCACGCGCGATGGCTTCGGCCTCGGCACGATCGAAGTTGCCAAAACAAATTCGCGCGTCATTGTACTTTGTGCCGATCTTACCGAAAGTACACGCGCTGAGTGGTTTCAGAAAGAATTTCCCGAGCGGTTTATCGAGATGGGTATCGCCGAACAGAATATGGCGGCATTTGCCGCCGGTATGGCGCTTGCAGGGAAAATTCCCTACATCGCGAGTTATGCGGCATTTAGTCCCGGTCGTAATTATGAGCAGATCCGTACGACCATTGCGCTTAATCATGTTCCAGTGAAAGTGTGCGGTATGCACGCAGGTGTTTCAGTAGGGCCCGACGGCGCGACGCATCAGATGCTTGAGGATATCGGCATGATGCGCATGCTACCCGGCATGACGGTGCTTGTTCCTGGAGATGCGGAGGAAGCGCGTAAGGCAGTTATCGCAGCAGCGGCAATAGACGGGCCCGTGTACATCCGCTTCGGTCGTGCGGCGACTCCTGTCTTTACAACGGCCGAGACACCTTTCCAGGTAGGGGAAGCGCTTACTCTTTTCGAGTCGGAAACACCGCAAATCGCGATTCTTTCAACCGGTACACAAAGTTATGCCTCGCTTGAGGCAGCCCGTGCTCTCTCGAGAGACGGTATAGAGTCTGTTGTGTTGCATGTTCCCACCATTAAGCCTCTCGATACGGAAGCTGTACTCGGCGTCGCGAGACGCGCGGGACGTATCCTCACCGTTGAAGAACATCAGGTGGCGGGTGGTTTTGGGAGTGCTGTCGCGGAATTTCTTGCCGAAAATCACCCCGTACCAATGCGGCGAATTGGTATCGCCGATCAGTTTGGTCAATCGGGAGAACCAGAACAACTTTTAGCACACTATGGACTTGACGCGTCTCACATAGAAGAAGTCGCGAGAACATTCGCGCGAGCATTATGAAATTATGAAAGAAAAAATAAACACCTATTTCGCTATTCTGATCATTACGATCACAGGTGCGGGAGCAGCCCTATTGATCATCCATGTGGCGAACACGAACATTCCTTCCTTTGTCGTGACGAGTCACAGCGGTTCGACACGATAATTTTCTGGCGCAGCGGCAAGATATTTCTCAAGTGTCGTGCGTACAAGGAGTCCCTTTTGGGCACCAATTTCCTGCACAACAGACATCGAATTTATCGGTCCCCATAGAAGCGCTTCTCGGATGGATTTTCCGAGTGCAAGCGCAACAACAAAAGTTGAAGTTGAGGCGTCTCCAGCGCCCGTTCGGTCAACTGGCGGTTTAGTATCAGGATACATGGGAACCCTTAACATCTCTTTCCCGTCATAAACGTAAGATCCTTTTGGGCCGTCAGTGATAAGGACAATTTTCGGACCAAGACCGCGCATATCACTCAAGAGTTCTTTTATATCCGTTTCGCCGAGATCAAGGATACGCTCAGCTTCTTCCTTATTGCATGCAACGAGTTCGGTGGCGGCATAAAGTGGCGCAAGTTTCCCCCTACCCATCTCCATTTGAAACGTACCGGGTTGAAACGCGAGTTTTGTTTCCGGATGCACGTTGAGCCATGCCGCCAGATCACCGTGAAATGCTTCCGAACGTTTACCGGCCGAAGAAAGATAAATCCATTTAGGGGGAATGAATTCTTCCGGAATTGCATATGAGTAATTTTCGTGCCGAATGAGAATAGTGCGCTCGGCATTATACATAAGCACGTAATGATGATTAGTCGGAATGCCTTCGTTAACGGTGATGTACCGTGTGTCAACGCCTTCCTGCGCAAAGGTTGCGAGAACTTCTTTCCCGAAACGGTCATTACCTACGTTTGAAACAAACCCCGAAGAAAGTCCGAGCCTCGCTGCCGCGACAGCAGCATTCGCCGCATTCCCGACGGCTGGTACGAGTTGTGAAAATTCATACGGTATCTTATCGCCCCATCGCATTGAGATGGTGCATTTTTCACCGTCTATGTCGCAATTTACTTGTGCCTCTTCAAGGCTGATAAACTCATCGACAGTTGTGTCACCAATAGCTATAAAATCCATAGATTACAAAATTAGTGTAGCACGTCCTGCGTGTTACACTAAGCGTATGACTGACCTTGTCGCAATCGCACGTTCATTTTTTGAACCTGGGAAAGGAATCCTTGCTGCCGATGAAAGCGTACATACTGCGACCGCGCGTCTCGCTTCTTACGGAATTTCCACGAGTGTAGAAATGCGTCGACAATATCGCGATCTCTTCTTTAACGCAAAAGGTATCGAACGGTATCTTTCAGGGATCATTCTTTTTTCCGAAACGCTTCTTGAAAAAGGGAATGACGGTGAATTATTCTCTGCTTCGCTCGCCGCGCGCGGAATTTTTCCCGGAGTGAAAGTCGATCTCGGTACAGAACCATTTTCCGCAAGTCCCGATGAACTCATCACTCAGGGCTTACTCGACCTTCCGACACGGCTTGCCGAGTACAAGAAGCAAGGGGCTGTTTTCACCAAATGGCGTGCCGTCATTCGTATTGACGGCGATCAATTACCTACGCCAATGGCATTACATGAAAACGCGAAACGTCTTGCGAGTTATGCGAAAGAGGTACAAACGGTCGGTCTTGTCCCAATTCTGGAACCGGAAGTGTTATACAAAGGCACACATAGTCGTCAGAAAGCGCGTTCGGTTATCACCGAAACACTCGGGACGCTTTTTTCGGTTCTCGAGGAACAATCGGTCGATCATGCGGGAGTGCTCTTGAAAACGGCGATGGTGCTTTCGGGTGACGCGAGTGGGAAGAAAGATACGCCCGAAGAAGTTGCCGGGGACACGGTTGCGGCGCTTATGGAGAGCGTGCCGCGGCAAGTAGCGGGTATCGTCTTCCTTTCAGGCGGGCAAACGCCGGATCAAGCAACCGAAAATCTTGCCGCGATCACAAAGTACGCAAAAAGCATGCATGCGCCGTGGCCGATTACTTTCTCTTACGCCCGCGCCCTTCAGGAGGAGGCGCTTTCTATATGGAAAGGGGAAGAAGGAAACATTCCTGTTGCACGAGAGGCATTCCTTACGCGCCTTGCAAAAGTCTCTGCCGCAGTGTAGTAGAATTCCCTTATGGACAATAATATACAATTTGATGAGCCGGAATATGCGCAGTCGGCCGCGCATCAGAAAGGTCCGTCGGGACTTACCGGACTC
>JAJXVZ010000028.1 GCA_021781865.1 bacterium
AGACGTTCATCATACGTGATATGATTTTGAGGTATTCCAAGTCCCTCGGCAACTAGCTCTGCTGTCTGTCTCGTGCGCAAAAGCGGTGAGGCGTAAATTTTTGTCACCCCCATTGAGTGAAGTTCCTTGATTCTCGCTTGCACTTGCGCGCGACCTTTTTTTGTAAGTGAATTGTCTGTGTCTCCGTCGGAATCAAAGTATCTTAATGCGTTTCCTTCTGCCTCACCGTGCCGCATAAGAAAATATTCATTACCGGATTTCTTTATATGTTTCTTTAATTGCTCAACTGAGCCAATGGCAAGTCGCTCGCTACCGTCGGCACTATGCCATAATGGCAAGGGTGTTCCCCAGTAACGCTCACGACTGACCGCCCAATCCTTCGCATTCGCAAGCCATTCACCCATACGGCCGTCGCGTAGATATGTCGGCTCCCAGTGTATTTTTTTGTTTTCCGTGACAAGCTTCGCACGTAGGTCGCTCATGCGGATGTACCATGAATCGCGCGCGTAATAGATGAGTCGAGTCTTGCAACGCCAACAGAAGGGATATGAGTGTTCATATCTCGATTTGTCGAAAAGGAGTGGCAGAGGATTGCGGTGCGCTAAATCCTGGATGATGTTCACTGTCGTTTCTTCGTCGACGACTGATTTCTCTTCCAGAAATCCAGTACCCGAAACGAAAGTTCCTTCCGGAGAGACCAGGTGTACTTTCGGCAAACCGACCTTGTTCCCGAGTTCAAAATCTTCCTGACCGTACATCATTGCGATATGTACGATGCCCGTACCGTCCTCGGTGGTAACAAAATCTGCCACATACACTTGGAATGCTTTCTCGAATTTCATCTGTTCGCTCTTGGGCGCAAGATTTTTTGCAAAGTTATACAGTGGTTCATATTTCTTACCCACGAGCGAGGTGGCTGAAATATCAGCAACGCGCTTCCACTCTCCTTTGAGCACCAGTGCGGCACGCGTATCCGCAAGAATAACGTATATATTATCTTTCTCGTATTTTCCATATGCAATATTCCCGCCAATCGCAAGAGCGATATTTCCGGGCAAAGTCCATGGCGTTGTCGTCCACGCGAGAAGATAGGTATCTGGCTCATCAATTAATTTGAATTTTACGGTGACGGCAAGATCTTTGACATCTGCATACCCTTGCGCGAGCTCATGTGAGGAAAGCGCCGTCCCGCAGCGCGGGCACCAAGGCAAAACCTTGTAGTCTTTATAGAGTCGGCCGTCTTTCGTGATCTGCACGAAGAGATGCCAGAGTATTTCCATATATGCACTATCAAGGGTGAAATATGCTTTCGTTTCATCGACCCAGTAACCGATGCGTCTCGTGAATCGAGTCCAGAGATCTATGTAAGTGAAGACACTTTCTTTGCATTTCTTATTAAATGCGGCAATGCCATATTTTTCTATGTCCGGTTTCCCTTTGAAGCCGAGTTCTTTCTCGACTTGCAATTCAACCGGGAGACCGTGTGTGTCCCAGCCGGCCCGGCGATTCACGCAATAGCCACACATCGTTTTATAGCGCGGGATTGCGTCTTTAAAAGCACGTGCTTCAAGATGATGAATACCAGGCTTGCCGTTGGCTGTCGGAGGACCTTCGTAGAAAATAAATTCGCCTTTCGGGGAGTTTTTGGCGAGTGATTTTTCAAAAATATGTTCCTGCTCCCAGAACGTAAGCGTCGCCTCCTCGCGCTTGGCTGCCTCTGATTTTTCTGACATATTTTCCATATTACATCTTCTCTGGCGCTGGAATGCCAAGGAGAGCGAGGCCATTCGTCATCGTGTTCACGAAGGCACGTGCAACTCGCTGCTTATACGCTTCTTCAGAACTCCCGAGAATTTGTTCTGCCGCATAAAGAGAATTCCATGCTGATGCAAGTTCAGTGAGATAGGTTATCAAGACATTTGGCGCAAGCTCGCTCGCGGCGCGTGCAACAACTTCAGGGAAGTGAGTCATGAGACGTTCGATAATATATGGCGCGGGCGGTGTGTCGGTACCAATCTCCCCGCCGGCGTACGCCAGTATCTTGCGTGCACGTACGAGCGCATATTGGAGATACGGCCCCGAATCGCCTTCGAGCGAGAGCGATTTTTTTGCGTCGAAGGTAATATCCGAGCCGGGTGACTGTCGCAGAATCATGTATTTAATCGCACCGAGAGCAACTTGCTCGGCGATAAGCGGATCGGCGTTCCTTTCACTCGCCTTCTCGACTATTTCTTTAATCAGGTCTGATGCCGTAATAATATCCCCACCACGCGAAGACATTTTTCCGCTTGTTAACCGTAAGAATCCGGTGCCAATGTGGCTGGTCTTCGCCGCGATTTTTGGTGCAAGTTCGGCAAGCGCTGCAAACACAGTTTTAAAACGTCCGTTCTGCTCGTTGCCAGTGACGATGATGACTCGATCTGAGGGCCATCGCTCCTCTCGCAAAAACGCGAGACCTATGTCTTTTGCTTCATAGGTCGGCGTACCGTGTGAAGTGATGAATACCATTGTATGCACACCCTTAGTCTTCCCATCATAAATGACGGCGCCGTCACTCTCCTTAAAAATACCCCTCGCGAGTCCATCACGCACAAGACGCAGAGCACTTTTGGTCGTGTCACTATCGAAAAATTCATAGTCGAAATGCGAACCAACGATACGCCAAATGCGGCGAAATTCTTCCATCGAGACTTCGCGCCCACGTCGCCAAAGATCCATGAGTGCCGTATCGACACCCATATAGATGACTTTATTAATTTCATCTATCTCGGTTTTCGCTTCGGGTGATTCCTCATAAGCACGCGAACCTTCAACATATGCTGCGCCAATTTGCCTAGCGTTCTCGATCTCCGTTATACCCGCCTTTCGGAGCGCCCATAATGCTTTTGCAACATTCGGGCCGACATCACCGCCGAATGTGTCCCGTTTAATTTCCGCTCCTCCATTCTCAACGAGCCGTGAAATAGACTCGCCGATAATCGTACCGACAAGATGTCCAATATGCATTTCTTTAAATGTGTTCGGATTGCTGTATTCGACCATCACACGCTGTCCCACACTCTCGCTGCCCTTCCCCCACATTGGTCCTTGTGCATCCGCCTCGGCAATCACAAACGCAATCGCATCGCGCGAAAGAGTGATATTAATAAACCCAGGACCAGCGACCTCAACGCGCTCGGCTTCGCCAAGGAAGTTTTTTATATTTCGCGCAAGCTCATCCGCGAGCTTGCGCGGATCTTTGTTAAACGTCTTCGCTGCCATGAGTGCTGCGTTTGTTGCGTAATCGCCATACGCCAGATCGTTCGGTTGCTCGACCGTGAACATCGTTTCACCTGTTCCCGCCTGGGTAAGCGCTTTGCTGACTGCCTTTCGTATCCGTTCTCTCATGCGGCGAGTGTACCAGATTTATAGAAACGGTTCTTGGATAAGAACTGTATAATCTTTTATTATTTATGTATGACGACAACCGTCACGTCATCTTATTTCGTGAGTCATCGAACATAATATTGTTGCCTGTATGACCTTGATCTAGTGCAACCCGCGCATTGTTGCATGATTAACAAAGTGGCGTGACAGAAACGGGAAACCGACGCGCTGCTGACACGTCGGTTTATTACATTACAGAGAGAAACGCCATTATCCCGAGAGACCGATTCCCTCTTCCGCAAGCAATTCGAGTACCTCCTGATGTATTTCCTCAGGCGTTCGAGTCGCATCGACAAACTTTACCGGCATATGAACTGCGAACTTGCGAAATCCTTTACGAACTCGCTCGTAAAAACCAAGGTCGCGGACATCGAAATGGTTCGTTTTTCTTGCTACATCTTGTAGCGCTCGCCTGCGTGACATCTCAGCAGGCAAGTCGAACACGATGTACAGATCGGGACTCTGGCGGTTCAAGAATATGTGCTCCCTCGAAAGATTGAATAGATGAGTGAGCTCCTCGTGTTCTTCACCGCAAAGTTGGAATGCATAGGTCGATGAGTCACCGCGATCAGAAAACACGTGCTTCCCAGACTTGAGTGTCGGCGCAACAAGATTGTGTTGGAGCTCCTCGCGTGATGCCAAGAAGAGCAGGAAGTTGTTGAGTGTTGTCGATTCCGACGCGAGCACGTTATCACGAACAACTCTTCGTATCTCTTCAGCGAATGGCGTTCCGCCAGGTTCCCGAGTGAAAATAATCGAGTTGCCGAATTTTTTTTCCAGAAGCTTCATCTGCGTACCCTTACCTGACCCATCCATACCGTCAAACACGATGTATTTGCTCATAATACAAAATCCTCCGTAGTTGGTCTTAGGTTAGACTAGCATAATTACCAAGGTAAACAAAAAACCCTGCAGTGATTGCAATCACTGCAGGGCGAATGGAGAAAATCAGAGTTCCCAGACTTCGTACCGTTTCTTGAAGTGCTTCGAGAGCGATGGGCCTGAGTTTTTGTAGTGCCCATCATATGGCTTCGCGACTTGACTGACCCGCTCGAAATTCATGAGGCAGATTGGATCATTGTCGAAGAGCCGGTGGGGTACTTCTCGCCCGCGCACCTCAAGCACGCTGGTGATTCCATTCTCGCCGCCGAAGCCTGGATCAAAGAATCCCGCATAATGTGCGCGGAATTCACCGGTCGAGACATCATAGGGCGCGATATCGCCACAGATATATTTAGGAATACGCACTCGCTCCTTCGTCGAAAGAAGATAAAACCGATCGGGGTTCAATGTGAGTCCGTTGCGTGGACGCAGGATGGGCTCCCAGAACTCATATGGATCGTATGCTTCCTCTTCGAAAAGCGAAAGCGCGCTCGCAACATTTGCACGCGACATGAGACCGACGATCTCGCGATCGAGATCGACATGCATGTAAACGCCATACTCGCCGAGTTTAAGATCGTGCGCCATGATAGTCTTGCCTTCCTTCCCCACAAAGATGCCCTCATGCGAATGCATGATAGCAACGTCCTTGCCGCTTAGGCGCGCGTCGCCATTGCAAATTCGCATCTGCACTAATGATAATCCCGGACGAATGAAGATTGGGAACGAGAGTGGCGTTATCTCGAGATACAGGCTGCCCTGATACCTCTCTGGTACATAATCAAAGCGCGGCACACCATCGGCCAAAATACGTACGAACACATCCGTCCGACCCGACGAACTCTTCGGCGAAAACTTTGCCGAGAATCCTTCAGGAAGCCGAAGTCCTTCATTGAGTGGTACTACATATGTGTAGCCGCGATGAAGAAAACCCGGTTGATCACGATTGAGGGTGAATGAGTATTGGCATCCCTTGACCAGGTCGGCAACGCGCCCGTCGCTTCGCGGCAGGGATGCAAAACCCATGCCAAACACCTCCGACCCGAGAGTCAGGTCAAGTGATGCTGCTTGGATCTGACCGGGGACGAAAGCATCACCCTTGGTGATAATAGGAGCCTTGCCGGTGATGATTGCAGACAGATCTATATCCGAAAATACGACTGGATCCCCGTTGAACATGAGTGGCACTCCTTTTCTATCTGGACTCTGATTAAATTATGAATGGTACAACCTTGGCAAACTCTACGCGCCAAGAAGACAAAAAGCAAACCATGCTAGTAAAAAATAAAAGCGACGGCCAAAACCGTCGCTAATCGTAGCTTACACAAATCATAACAATCTTGCCTTGATACGCCCGTGATTTTTGTAGTCAACCAGTTTCGCATCCTTCACACTAAAGTCGTCAATATTCCCAATTTCTGGATTGAGCCATAATTTTGGTGTCTTATATACGCTCCGTTCAAGCTGCGTTCGTACTTGTCTGAGATGCGCACTATAAATATGCGCATCGTTCAGGGTGATGATAAGTTCGTCCGGAACCATGCCGACGCATTGTGCAATCATATGCAAAAGAAGTGCATATGACGCAATGTTGAACGGCACACCTAAGAACATATCGCAGGAACGCTGGTCCATAGAAAGACAGAGATGCAATTTCCCATTCTTTCCGCGCCGCACGAAGAATTGCATCTTCATGTGACATGGCGGTAAGCACATGTCGTCCATCTTCAACGGATTCCATGCCGTGACAATATGGTAACGGCTAAATGGATCCTTCTTGAGAGCCGTGATGACTTCGGTCAATTGATCCTTCATTTCGCCATTGAAGTTGCGCCACTGGGAACCATAAATAACGCCACAGTCACCGGGGAACTGGGCCTTGCCGCTCGCTGCAAATCGCTGCTGGTCATTCGACCATAGCGGATTGTACTTTTCTTCGGGAAGACCCATGAGCTGATTTAGTCGTCCGATGGACAATCGGTATGGAACCGGCGAGTGTCTGCCAGCCTCAATGAACCACACCAGTTCCGCCACCACCGACTTGAAAGCAAGACTTTTGGTCGAAAGGGCCGGGAAGCCATTAGACAATTTGAAACGTATCTGCCGAGCAAATACTGCGCGCGTATTTCCGTTTCGTGTCTTCCTCGTATT
>JAJXVZ010000029.1 GCA_021781865.1 bacterium
ACCCGCAAAGAGACGGTATCTGATACAATCGGATATGTATGTCTGAACCACTTTCTACTGAACCCTACAAAGGCGTGCGTGACTTCTATCCGACTGACTGGGCACGGCAAGAAGCATTATTCACGCGAATTCAACAAACACTCGCGCTTTGGGGTTACGAAGAATATAATGCCTCCCCTCTTGAGAGGGCTGAACTATATGAGGCAAAAACTTCGGAGGAGATTGTAAATGAACAGACCTATACTTTTACCGATCGCGGTGATCGTCGTGTTACGCTACGGCCTGAAATGACCCCGACTCTTGCACGGATGGTGGTAGCTAAGCAACGCGAACTTGTTTTTCCACTTAGGTGGTTCTCCATCGGAAATCGGTTCCGTTATGAACGACCCCAGAAAGGCCGCTTACGCGAATTTTACCAGGTGGATGTAGACTTGGTCGGTCTCCCAGATGGAGAAGCGGATATTGAGGTCGTGCAACTTGCCGCATCTATACTCAAGTCATTTGGAGCTACTGAAGACGACTTTGTTATCCGTATGAACTCGCGCCCACTCTTAAATGCCGCGTGTGCGGCAGCTGGACTTACGAATGAAGGTACGCGACAGTATTTGCGCCTATTAGATAAAAAAACAAAAATGACACGAGAGGCTTTTGTAGCTGCCTCGAATATTCTTTCCACGAAAGACCCCCTCGCATTTATTGAGGGCGAGGATGCTGATGTGTCGGAAGAGGTCGCTAGTGAAAAGCGTCGTCTCTTGAATCGAATTAATATGCTCAAATCTCGTGGTGTACATAATGTTGTCTGCGACTCGAGTATTGTACGCGGTTTCGATTATTATACCGATATGGTTTTTGAGATACACGATGTTAACATTGCGAACTCGCGAGCTCTTTTGGGAGGTGGGCGATATGATGGTCTGGGTACGCTTTTTGGAACTGATGTGGTCCCATCGGTTGGTTTTGCGCTCGGCGACGTAACCCTTGCCGATTTTCTCGATACGCACTCGCTCACATCGAATAAAGACATGCACTTGCCGCAGGTCTATCTCGGCACACCGTTTGTAGACGATATTTCTGCCGCACAAACATTCGCTAACACACTTCGCATTGAGGGCTGTCGTGTCTTTGTCAACTTAACCAAACGTACACTGAGTGACCAAATAAAGGATGCGGTAAAGCGCGATATTCCATTTTTTATCGCCTACGGTGCCGATGAGGTTTCGGGTAAAGCAATTCGCATGAAGACGCTCGCAACTGGTGAGGAGGCATCCTTCTCCGTTGCTGACCTTGTCACACGACTTCAACATAACGGTTGATTTTATGCGCGCTATTACTTTCGATATCGAATCTATCTCCGATTCTGTGGTACGCGGACACATTGATATCCAAGAGCAAGAATTGATAATTGTTGCTATTCACGACTCACTCACAGACGAATATTCTTCATACTCAAAAGAGGAACTCCCGAGACTTTGGCCAATTATTGAACGCGCAGATGTACTTATTGGTTTTAATTCAGATGCATTCGATATTCCACTTCTCAATCGTTATTACCCAGGTGACCTTTCACATATACGTTCTCTTGATCTTTTAAGTGAGATTCAGAAAGTGCTCGGTCGACGTATTCGACTCCAATCTCTTGCGGAAGCTACACTCAATCGTGGTAAGAAGGGTGACGGACTCAAGGCGGGTGAGTGGTGGAGAGAGGGGGAAACGGAAAAAGTTCGCAAATATTGCATTGAAGACGTCCGCCTCACACGAGAACTTTATAAGTATGCGCTCGAGCATGGTGTGGTTAAATATAAAGATCTACGCGATATTCGTGATATCAAGCTTGACACGTCATCTTGGGTACGCGAAGTAGGAACGACACCTGCCATGACGTACGCTTTACCATTATGAAATCTTCATTTACGATTCCCGTTGCGATTATTCTTGGCGGCATCATTGTTGCAATCGCGATATATGTCTCAGTGCCAAAATACGTTTCAACAAGTTTAAGCGCGGGGAACCCTGCGCTTGTGCGTCCTGTAACCAGTAATGACCACATACTCGGGAATCCTGCCGCGCAGGTGATGATTGTTGAATATGCTGATTTTGATTGCGAATATTGCAAGAATTTCAATGAAACACTCCGCCAAATCATTGCCACCGAAGGAATCAATGGGAAGGTTGCTCTTGTGTTTCGCGAATTTCCGCTCATCGAAATTCACCCGAATGCACTTCCTCTGGCGCGAGCTGCAGAATGCGTCGCCAAGACTGCTGGAAATGACGCATTCTGGAAGTTCACAAACTTGCTTTTTGTAAATCAACCAGTTGATCCAACAAACCTTGGGGTACTTGCAGCAACTGTGGGTGTCTCGGGAAACACATTCGCTACTTGTTATGCTAATGCGACAAAAACTGTCGATGCGCGCATTATGTCGGATCGTCAGAACGCAATTACTATTGGTGCGCACGGTACACCGTATTCGGTCATTCTCACCGCAAACGCAGCACCAGTCATCATGAGCGGCGCCTATTCCTATGATGCGGTAAAACAACTCGTCGACCAGGCGCTAAGCAAGGTCCCGTAAAATCACCCGCCCACTAACCCGAGCCGATAAATATCAAACGAGTTTTCTCCTTCAAACATATCAGACGGGTTTGGGAGATAGACACGCCGCCGAGAAATCTCCGCTGTTGCATCATTGATGAGGTGGTGGAAAACAAGAAAATCTTCGCTGCATTTACGAAAGTCTATTTCATACCGTCGCATTTGTGCACTCCCGTCAACATTTTTTGTTTTTTTGCATTCATATACGATAAAACGTCGCACTGGTGCTGCAAAGAGTTCTTCGACGGTATAATAGTTAAAAATCGCCTGAATAATAAAAAGTGTTTTTGTGGCGCCTTTTTTGCTAAAGGCCGTAACAAACTTATGATCCACAATATCGACTGCACCCGATTCAACACGCGAGGCTACAACTAAATCCGAAACAGCCTTAACAGGCAAGGTAAGCCCTTCCACCTTCGTAACACCCCTAACTTCGACACCAAGGACTTTATGTCTAGGTGGTCGTTTCAGATAATATGAGATGGCTCTCAAATACTCCTGCTCCATGGCTTTCCGTTTCTCTTTTTTTGCATGACGCGTTTTTGCTCGACCGAAATCAATTTCAAAATCCGCAACCATACGCAAAGACTCAAGCCCCTTTTGTATGGCATCTTCTTTGCGAACGCCACTATAGAAATATTGCAATGCTAAGTGTCCTGCCCGACCAACAACGGAGGCAGGCGTTGAAGGGGTGTCGTATATCTTTTCGACGTACCGTTTATACCATGCAAGCGGATTACGCAAGTACGCCATTAATGAGGAATGACTCCAATGCTTGATAGGCAGTTTCTCCTGCCCTTTCTTTCGTCTCTTCATAGGGATCAGTATAGCGAAAAACAAGTGCCGTTGGTAACCATTGAGAAAGCAGGAGAAGATATCTCAATGAAGCGATTTCTAAAAAACCACTATCTGTATATATCGATCATGATTGATGCTCTACATCAACGGTATCCTAATTCCAATATATCTAACGCAAACAATACACGTCAATTGATGTGATAATTAAAAATGAAATTAGAAACTAATACGATTTCAGATGTCGTGCCTTGTCATGGAAGCGAATTTTTTCAAGCGCCTTTGCTTCAATTTGACGAATACGTTCGCGCGTAACTCCGAACTCCTTCCCGACTTCTTCAAGAGTGTGGTAAATACCATCCATGAGGCCATGACGCATTTCGAGAATCTTGCGCTCTTTCGGTGAGAGATCGTCTAAAATAGAACGTACTTGCTCTGTTAAAATACGTTCGGAAGATTCTTGCACAGGTGAAGGTATCTTGTCATCGGGAATAAAGTCACCGAGAGTCGACCTTTCATCATCATCGGAACCAACTGGATTTTCCAGAGAAAGCGTATCCTGATTTATTTTTTCTATCTGATACACCTTTTCTGGCTCAACGCCCATCTCAACCGCAATTTCTTCTGGTTGCGGATCACGTCCAAGCGCTTGCGCGAGACGTCGTGAGACTTGCTTATATTTAGCAATAGTTTCTACCATATGAACAGGAATGCGGATGGTACGTGACTGATCGGCAAGGGCTCGCGTAATCGCTTGACGAATCCACCAGGTCGCATAAGTCGAAAACTTATATCCCTTCTTCCAATCGAACTTATCCACGGCACGAAAAAGTCCGAGATTTCCCTCCTGAATGAGATCTAGTAGCGTGAGGTCTGGACTTCGCCCAACGTATTTCTTTGCAATAGAAACAACGAGGCGTAGATTACTACGCGCAAGAATGTTTCTAGCCTCAGTGTCATTCTTCTCGATGCGTTTCGCTAGCTCGCGTTCCTCGGCTGCAGTCAGAAGTGGGTACTGTCCGATTTCTCGAAGATAAATCTGGATGGAGTCGTATCCAGCCGAGTGTCGATCTTTGATATTACGTGTGGCAAGATATTCATCGGCCGTATCCTCAAGGATACCGCCCTCAAGAACATCGACACCTGCGACAGCAAAACGCTCATACAGCGACTCTAGAAAATTAACGTCCTCTTCGATATGCGGGAACGATTTAAGAATTTCACTATAGGTAACGTAACCACGCTCCTTGCCTTTTTCAATAAGTGCATCAGCTGAAATAGACCTCTGTGAGTTCGCTTTTGCTTTTGTTCCGCGTGTAATCGCACGCACAGTTTGTTTTTTTGTGCGTAATGCTTTCGCGTGAACAGACTTCTTCGTTCGGCGAGGAACTATCTTTTTCTTTTTGGATTTTGCCATATAAAAAATAAATCGAGGTCAATTACCGAGCATAGCGAGACGCGTGGAAAGTTTTGCGCACAAACTCTGTGCATTCGCTATCAGAACAGCATCTCCCGATATCTCAGCTCTACGTAAGTTCCCCACTGCTTCTTGATATGCCTTGCGGATAACCGCTTCTTCAAAGGCATGAAGAAGCTCGTCTGCAGAATGCTCGTCAGGATCCTTCCCAAATGTCTGTTCCGCGTAGAACAGCGCAGATTCCGGAGGCATAACAAACGGCAGATTTTGAGCTCCAGTAATTCGACAATACTCTGATTCTACGCGCTTCGCAAGGGGCGTATCGTGGTAAGAGTGGAAAACGGCTATGAGCTGCTCCGAACGCACTTCTGTCGGTGAACGAACAGGCAATGGGGCCGATTCCTGTATATTCACGGTATCGCCAGCGATCTCAGAATATTTCGATAGCTGCTTAACCGATTCATGAATATCCTTGATAGGAACTTCCTGAAGATACCTAGCGGTTTTCTCTATAAAATATCCGCGCTCTGTCAAATTCGATATCGAGGCCAGGAGCGGATAGACTATTTCTTGAACAAGACGTTGAAATCTGTGCTGATCACGTTCAAGTTCTGCGAGTTCTGCGAGAAAAAAATCGACAATTGGTTTCGCTGCGATAACACGGGTCGAAAACTCTTTTGGATCTTTGTTTATGAGGTCTGCCGGGTCTTCCCCTGAAGGCAGCGAAGCCGCCTTCACCCTGAGACCTTGCCGAAGTGCTAATTTTGCCGAACGTGCCGTCGCCATAAGTCCGGCTGAATCCGCGTCAAGAACGAGCATTAGATTTTCGCTATAGCGCTTCATAAGAGAAATGTGATGCTCGGAAAGCGCGGTGCCGGAGAGCGCTACGGTATTCTTGAAACCCGCTTGGTGTGCAAGAAGTACATCCATCTGCCCCTCGACAAGCATCGTAAAGTCACGCATGCGTATAGCGTCCTTCGCCATATCCATACCAAAAAGAATCTCGAACTTATGATAAAGATCAGTCTCTGGACTGTTGAGATATTTCGCTTGTTCATCAACCGCAAGCGTGCGACCAGTGAATGCGACAGTGCGACCTGAACTATTGCGTATCGGGAATAAGAGCCGATTGCGAAAACGGTCATAATAGGTACCCGGTTTCCCGTCTGCCTCTTTAATAAGCCCCGCCACAACGAGTTCATCCGTCGTGAAACCCCTTGCAGTAAGTGCTTTGAGGAGAGTGTGCCAGGCATCTGGTGCATAGCCAATCCGCCAGGTTACAATTGTTTCGTCAGTGAGACCACGTTTTTTCGCGTATGTCTCGGCGGGACTCCCGGGAAGTTCCCCGATATACCATTCGCTCGCTTGATTCATCAGAGTAAACAGACGTTCTTTCTTCGACGATATGTCTTTGTAATTCTCGTCGTGTGTATATTCGATACTAACACCAGCTTTCTCGGCGAGAATATTCAAAGCCCCTTTGAAATCGACACCCTCTATCTTTTCGATAAAAGAAAAGATATCACCACCCAGCCCGCAGCCAAAACAGTGCCAGGTACCACGCTCAGGCGAAACATAGAACGATGGCGTCTTCTCTTTATGAAACGGGCAGAGACCCACCATTGAACGCCC
>JAJXVZ010000004.1 GCA_021781865.1 bacterium
AACGCGATTCGAAAGCGTTGGCCAACCCCGTCTTTCGATGTTCTATACGGTTTCCCCTTAGGCGAAAGGATGATGCATGCATCAGCGATTGCGCGAAAGTTGAGTGGTATGGTATTGAATCGTTGGGAAGGAAGTCGTGCGATACGTCCTCTTGACGAGGTTCTCCTGGTTAGTGACATAATCGACAGCAAGAGAGAAGAAGACGCCATTCGGTTCATCAATGGGCGAGGTGGAAACTCCATTGGCATTTGCGTCGTCTTTAATCAACAGGAGAGAACGAAAGGGCATAGACTTTCCGCTGCACAGGAGTTTGAACGGGAACACAATATCCCTGTCGTGGCTGCGGCTACACTCGAGGATCTTATCCGAGTTCTCAAGAAAAAAGAAGGCATGGAAAAGATTATTAATAAAATAGCCGCTTACCAAAAAAAGTATTGCGTCTGTTAGATTTATTCTGTAGGGGCACCGAATGCGCGTAGTTACGCATCACGGGCCTTTTTTATTATTTTTTATATTATTCTATAAGCATTATGGTGCCACTTCCCCACTCCTGGTTTGCCGGTGACACAGTCGACCTCGCAAGGAAATTGCTCGGCAAGACTGTACGACGAGGTGATTGCGCAGGCATTATCGTCGAGACCGAAGCTTATACCGTTGATCCAGCATCACATGCATTTCATGTCACGCCTCGAAGCGCCATCATGCGAGACACCTATGGTTATTGGTATATATATTTCACTTATGGCATGCATTGGTGTGCAAATGTAACGACTGATGCAGATGGTATAGGTGCGATACTTATCCGCGCCGTAAAACCTACCGAAGGTATTTCACTCATGAGGCGTCGACGTCGCACGACGCTTATGCAAAACCTTTGCTCTGGTCCTGCAAAATTTTGCGAAGCGTTCGGTATCACAGGGAAAGAAAATCACCTGCCGCTTGGAGGCGATTTCGCTATTTATGATGCGCCTAAAATCCAATCTAGAAATATCGAGGCGTCAAGCCGCATCGGTATTCGAAACGGTACCGAATTTCCTTGGCGGTTCTACATAAAAGAAAGCCCGTTCATAAGTCACAGATAACAGACAACTTATAAGTTGGTTACTCTGAATAAAGTGATGTATATTACTTTTGGGTAAGTTGTTTATATTAAAATTAATTTTTGATGTGGAGGCATTAAGTGAAAAAGAAAACTGGACACTGCTTTGAGTTGTTATTTCCGGAGGAAAAAGAAATGAGATCTCCAGTCCAATTTGAGAACGGGGGCTGGGGAGTACGATGGAAAGGGTGCGGTCTTCTTAGGGATATTTCTCAATCTCCTCTCACTGAGCGGCGATTTCAGTTCAAGACGGCTCTTTACGAGATAGAGGGACGGGAACGGCACGTAGTGCAACTGTGGCATACATTAATCGGGATACAAGGTCTTCCCAGTTCGACCAGAGATCAATACCTGAAACTAGGAATTTGTAATTCACGTAAATTGATCGACACGGTGTGCGAAATAATACTAGAAAAACTTATCAGCGAAACACCGCCAGTAGGTCCAACCCCAGAAATCGTTCTTGTGTGCTTTCGTCTCGAAATTAAGAATAGGAATTTGTACCTAGTGGCACCAGGGAGGCACACCCTCATAAACTAAAAGAAGAGCATTCTAAACGACGCGGGAAACTCCGTGTCGTTTTTTTTGTTTGTAATGAACCCTTTCTATCTTCAACGTATCGATCGATACCCGCTCACGACACCATGGGGCGACAGAACGAACTGCCAGAGTTGTATGTTCCGTGCACGCGCGGCTCCCGCGCAAGAAAGAAGATAGTATTTCCACATACGATAAAAGCGGTCTCCATATTTCGTACTAAGCTTCGGCCAAGCTGTATCAAAATTCTTGAACCACGCCATAAGCGTGGCGTCATAGTCAGCACCAAAATTATGTACATCCTCAACTAGAAAAGATCCTTCAATTGCCCTCCCTATTTGAGCAATGGACGGGAGTGCGCCTCCTGGGAAAATATATTTCTCTATCCACGGATCGGTGTTCCTTAATGAGCGGGCATACCCAATGGTGTGTAGCAAAAAAAGTCCTTCCTCCTTAAGGCAACGGCGCACAATGGTGAAATATTCGTGGTAATTTTTGATGCCCACGTGTTCGAACATACCAATTGAGATTATGTGATCAAACTTCTCATTAAGGGAGCGGTAATCTTGAACACGAATTTCAATCGGTAGTCCCTTGCAACGCTCATGCGCAAGAACCGCCTGCTCTTTTGAGATTGTAATTCCGACAATCGACACGCCATAACATTCTGCGGCATATTTCGCAAAACCACCCCAACCGCAACCAATATCAAGAACACGATCGCCATGCTTCAACCCTAATTTCCGGCACACAAGATCGAGTTTCGCTTCTTGCGCCTCCGTCAACGTCGTTGCGTCTTCCCAATAACCGCATGAATAAACCATGCGCGGATCAAGCATTGCCTCATAGAGATTATTGCCGATATCGTAATGCATCTCACCAACTTTAAAAGCACGACTATATGATTGCTGGTTAAAAATGAGTGCTTTCGTAATGGTTAGAATTGACGCGAAATTAATTTCAAACGCTTTATCCAAGTCCGCTATGAGCGCCTTATAAATAAACACATCAAGCGCGTTACTATCCCACCAGCCATCCATGTACGCCTCGCCGAGACCGAGCGTGCCGTAACGAGTGACGCGATTAAAAAGCCGCTCATTGTGAACAGTGATGTCCTGTGGGCGACTCCCGCCAATTGTTATGTCAGCCTTTTTTAACAATGCTTCAGCAAACGCGCGCATAGATGCCATCATGCTGCACTATAACTGAATCTGGCAAAGAGACAATTCAATATACTGACTCTTAGCACGTGGGGATTCTCATTTTATTCTTAGCGCCGTGACTTAGCGCGGTCATTTTCAGTAAGGAACTGTTTACGTAAACGAACGCTCGTGGGCGTGATCTCTAGATACTCATCATCCGCCATGATTTCAAGTCCATGTTCTATGGTAAGGTCGAAAGTCGGCACCAACACAATGGCTTCATCAGTTCCTGAAGCACGCACGTTCGATTGATTCTTACCTTTTGTGGGATTCGCCATCATCTCCTCGCCCTTGGCGGTATTGCCGATGACCATGCCTTCATATACCTCGTCCGCCGGTTTCACATAGAGCTGCCCACGGTTCTGAAGATTCCATAATGAATAACCAAGCGCCTTACCAGTTGCCATAGAGATCATCGAACCGACCTGCCGCCTCTTGATTTCCCCGGCATATGGTTTGAAACCGATCACGCGCGAAGAGAGAATCCCTTCACCGCGCGTGTCGATAACGAATACATTTTTGTATCCGAGTAATCCGCGTGTTGGACCAACAAGGGTAAGGCGTACGCTATTCTCATGTTGGGTGAGATTCTGTAATGCAAATGCACGCGCACCAAGCTTTTTGATAATAGCGCCTTGGAATTCCGACGGAGTATCGATAATGACCTCTTCGAAAGGTTCCATTTTTACACCGTTCTCTTCATGAATGATAACGTGTGGCTGAGAAACTTGAAGTTCGTATCCCTCTCGGCGCATGTTTTCAAGAAGCACCGCGATATGCAGTTCACCACGGCCAGATACACGAAAAGAGTCTGAACTTGAAAAGTCAATCTTGAGACCGACGTTAATTTCAAGTTCTTTTTCGAGACGATCGTGAATTTGACGGCTAGTCACGTATTTCCCCTCACGCCCAGCAAAAGGTGAATTGTTGACGAGAAAATTAAGCGCAATGGTCGGCTCGTCCACTGCGATCGCAGGCAAGGGTACAACAGACTCGTCGGTTGTTACCGTTTCACCGATATAGATATCTGGGAGACCTGCAATGAGTACTATGTCCCCTGCTGATGCTTCAGCTGTTTCGACTCGTTCAAGGCCTTGGAAAGTAAATATTTTGGTTGTACGACCGCTTCGCACTTCCCCGTTAGGTTTCTTTATGAAGACTTGCTGATTGGGGCGAATAGTCCCGACGTAGATACGGCCAACTGCAAGACGCCCTAGAAAATTATCATATGCAAGATTGAAGGGCTGAAGCAACAATGGCGCATTCGGGTCAATAGCGATATTCGCCACTGGAACCTTCTCAAGAATAGTGTCGAGTAAAGGAGTAAGGTCCTTGTGTTCGTCGGTAAGATTTTTGAGCGCGATACCTTCACGTCCAATTGCGTATATGACTGGGAAACTGGACTGTTCGTTCGATGCACCGAGTTCAAGAAAAAGTTCTAGCACCTGTTCTTCTGAACGTGCGGGGTCAGACGCTGGCTTATCGATTTTATTGAGCACGACAATCGGTTTAAGCCCAAGTTCTAAAGATTTTTTCAATACAAAACGGGTTTGTGGCATGGGGCCCTCCGCTGCGTCAACAACGAGCAGAACCGAATCGATAGAACGTAACACGCGTTCAACCTCGCTGCCAAAGTCTGCGTGCCCAGGTGTATCGACAATATTGATCTTGGTGCCTTTGTATTCAACCGAAGCATTTTTGGCGTAAATAGTAATACCGCGCTCGCGTTCAAGCGCGTTGCTGTCCATCGTTGCACCTTCTGCCACCGCACCAGTCTGTTTGAGAATAGCATCGGTTAAGGCCGTTTTCCCGTGGTCAACGTGCGCAATAATAGCAATATTTCTAATTTCCATAAAATAAAAATGCCGCGTGGGCGGTAATTCACCGTACCACGAAAATTATTTTCGTACAAATATTTCAACCTGAATTACTCGTATATCACGTGGTGGGACACCGAAATTCATCATCGCGAACCGTGAATAAATGGGGACATTTACTTCCCCATATCTAGAATGTCATCGATGCGGATTTGTTCAACAAACTCAGGCACGTGAGAAACAAGGATCATCGCACCCGTGTACGCGTCGAGTGCCTTTGCGATGATGGGCAAATGTCGAAAATTAATATGATTTGTCGGCTCATCGAGAATGAGTAGTCCTGGCTTCTCAAGCACGAGTGCGGCAAAAGCAACTAGGCCTTTCTGCCCCTCCGAAAGATTCCCGATTTTAAAATGGATTATGTCTGCGGTGAGTAGGAATCCTGCAGCAACCGCACGCAATCGCTCCTCATCTGGCTTGCTCATTGCATGACTCAAGGCTGTATACACCGTCTGATCAAAATCAAGTGTGGAAAAATCCTGACGATAATAGCCGACTTTCACTCCTCCCGCGATGGTCGCACTCTCTGTTTCGCCGCTCGCTATCGCTTCCAAGAGTGTACTTTTGCCGATACCATTCGGGCCGCGCAAGAGAAGATGTTGATTCTTCCGCAGCGAGACATTCGCCATTTTCTTCACAAATTTCTTGCCATTCTGTACCTTGTACGATGAGAGCGAGAAAATGACGCCGCTCAATTGTTCTTGTGCGGGAATCGTGAAGGGTCGTATGGTGCGATCCTCCTTCCGTACATCTACTTTTGCTTCTTCCATCTCCTCAACTTCGGTGCGCATCTTCTTTGCCACGAGCCGCATCTTCCCGCCCTTCTGCGCGAAGAAGTTTGCTTTGTCCTTATTGTCCTGGATCTTTTTCTCAAGCTGTGCGTTCTTTCGATTCTCCTTATCAATACGCACCGAGATGTCTCGCAGCACATCGTTATAATTTCCAGGATATTGTTCAATCTTGTGTGTGAAAACGTCTAAATATAAAACGCCTGTGGTAAATGCATTGAGAAATCTGGCGTCGTGTGATATGACGACGCAGGTTTTTGAGTAGTCGATTAGAAATTTGGTGAGATGTTCTATGCCAGCGGTATCAAGATTGTTCGTTGGCTCATCGAGTAATAGCAGGTCGGGGTTTTGAATGAGCGCAGATGCGAGCAGCAGTCGCGCCTGTTGACCGCCTGAAAAACTTTTCACCACACGATCATGGTCGGCCTTCAAATTCACGGTCTCAAGTACCGCGTCAATACGAGGATCTATATCGTATATTGGTTTTTCGAAACATTTTTTAAAAAATTCACGTACAGTAAGCCCCAGGTCATCTCGTGGGATGACCTGGGGTGCGGTCGCAATTGTTACACCATACATCGTATGTACCTCACCACTCTCGGGCTTTAAAACACCGACGATAAGGGAGAATAGTGTTGATTTCCCTGCTCCATTCTGTCCCATGACCGCCATCTTCATACCACGTCGAATAGAGAAATCGACTTCGTCAAAAATCGGCTTGTTGTGTCCGTATTCGAACGAGACTTTTTCAAAACGGATGATGCTTTCTTCTCGAGTCATATGAGCACCCTACCTTATTTTGTATCGAAATGGAAAGTCTACCTTATTTCACTCTGATCTTTATATCCCATGAAAAGCCATGTGTCCCTCGTTGCTTCTGGTTAGCGTATGCATTAAAAGCCGTAGTGCGGTATTGTATAGTGCCTACATGTCAAAAACCAATGGGAAGGTTCTGGATGCGTATCCAATGCGCATTAATAAGTATCTCGCGAATGAACGAGGTATCGCAACGCGACGTGGGGCAGACGAACTTATCGCAAATGGGCACGTACTCATCAATGGCCATATTGCGCTCCTGGGGGAAAAGATACGGAAGGGCGATCATGTCGAACTCATTGGGAAGACAGTTCAAAAAAATTACCTTTACTACGCTTATCATAAACCAGTCGGTATTATCACGCATTCACCACAGGCAGACGAGAAAGATATTAAGGGAAGTGTCCACTTGCCAAAGGACGTATTTCCTATCGGCCGACTCGATAAGGATTCAAGTGGACTCATAATCCTTACGAATGATGGCCGTGTAACCGACCGACTCTTGAATCCGAAGTATACCCACGACAAAGAGTATCGCGTTCGGACGCTCGATCCACTTCGCGACAGCTTCAAGAAGACCATGGAGAATGGCGTCAACATTGAAGGCTATCTAACGAAACGCTGTTCGGTACGAGTAACCGGACCGAACACTTTCACAATCACTCTCGTCGAGGGTAAAAAACATCAGATACGCCGGATGGTTGCGGCACTCCATAACACTGTCGTCGAACTCAAGCGCGTCCGCATATTAAATGTGCGGCTTGACAATCTTACGCTAGGAATGTGGCGTCTTATTGGAGGGGAAGAACTTGCGATATTCCTTTCTTCTATCGGACTCTAAATAATTAGAGACCTCACGAGGCGATTAACTCAAATTCTCCCAATTTCCTCCAATCTGCAACATCTCCATTCGTCCTATATAGGTGGATCCGATTCACAAAGAAAAAAGGTTCGCTCGGTATGACAAGAGTTTCTACGATCTTCTCCGTTTTCGCGCGAAGATAATTCCCATAGAGTAGACTCAGGTGTGGCACATAGATATCGTTGTCCTCCATTTCGAAAACCTGCCTTGCTAAGGTGTGGTACATGTTCATCTTCTTTGTTTCTTTGATCTTGAAATATAAGGCTCTGAAATACACATCCTCTATATCCAGTCTTTCCAACGTCAACGAAAAAGGCGTAAGTGCATCTGCTACTGCACGCGCCTTCGAAACGATCCTTTCTTCAGACCCTGCGGGTATCCCTGCAAGCAACGTAACGTGCGGTTTAAAAATAGGGCCGCCACACTCTTGGGCGAGTTTTTGAATTATACTGCTCAGTTCCCCCGCAAGTGGCTCAACAGGTTCAATAAATAGATGGAAACCTTCTGTCTTGCCGTTCATAGAATCAACCATTGATTCAGATTCTAACATTCTCCATATTTAACTGAGTCTACTATAACTTGTGATATTGTAAGTAAATGAATGAGGACCAGGACCCCACTGAATACGGTCCACGAACTAACGCATTCAAAACACTCAGGGAAAAAATATATTTCCATCGACTGCCTTCCTACGGAAATAGAATTTTCTATTCGCTTGGATTCATGGCACTTACGTGTCTCCTTCTACTCACCATCACTGGCATCACGATGGGATTCATGGGACAAACATGGTGGCTTTTTTCTCCGTGGGGCATTTTCGTGCGTAGCATCCATCTTTGGACTGTGCAGGCATTTATTTTCATCCTCATATTGCACGTCCTTGTCGGGTTCTCGACGAGTGGTTTTCGTGCACCGCGACGGATGGTATGGGTTTTCGGAGCGATTATCTTTGCTCTTGTGCTTATTCAGACTGAGTTTGGATACGGATTGCGTGGCGACTTCGCTTCGCAATATCGTGCGATATCTGGAGCTGACTTTTGGAACGGTACCTACCTGGGTTACTGGCTGAATCCGCTTAATTATACGCAGACTTTCATTATTCACGTCGCGATCATCCCGCTTACCATTTTCTTCCTCTTCCTCGCACACTATTTAATTGAACACACGTATGGCATCGCTAAGCCATATCGCAAGGATATTTCATACAAAATGGTGCCTGCAGACCATCGCGTACTTTTTATTCGCGGGGGCGCGCTTGTTACTCTTATCATCACGCTCGCATTCTTCTTTCACTCTCCGTATGTGCCAGCAATACGTATTGCCGACGTTGCCAAGAAAGATCCAAACCTCGTTGCGACAACGTTACTTGCTGATTTCGATCATACTTCAGATACCGCCACGTACTTTGACTCAATTGATCCATACACATTCGATACCCGCACTGTTTTTGTAACCACTCCTTACGAACAAGTCGCCTCGCTTGATCGTCACACTCCTGATGCCTGGACTATTTTTAAGCAATCCTCTACCACGGCACGGCAAGCATATATCGCGCAAGCAAAACAGTATGCTGCCAGAGACATGCTGGCTCAACATACCGCAAGCTCAACCAACCCGGTCATCGCCATGATAGGCACACTAATACCAATGGCAAAAAATGGTATCTATGAATCTCTGCTTGACCAAGAAAATCCGTCTATTAACTACACTTATTCACTTCGCTTCCTTAAAGAAACCGGCGTACTCCATGCTCAGGCAAGTGCGCTGAACATGGACACCGCGCAGTGGGGTATGGTTAAAGATGAAACTGGCAGCGTGTGGAAACTTCCACCTGGCTCGTGGTGGCTTGCACCACTCGGACTCGTAAATACTGCTTTCAATCTTCTAAATAACTCTTATGGGGATCGCGATGCAGCACTTATTCTTGGATTTATTCTGCTCGTGTTTATCCTCTTCCCATATATCCCCTATCTAAATCGTCTTCCAGAATTATTTCCAATCGCGCCGCTTATTCAGGGAGAACGCAAATCAAATAAATCCATAGAAGAAGCAGTGGATTAAATCAATTGTTATTGCTCACGTTTTACTTAGCATATAAACACGTCAAATTATATGCGCAGCATCTGCGCATATAATTCGTGAACCCACATACCACCGAGTAATTTTTGATAAGACACCCTCGCAGCGAAGCCAGATAGATAAGCTTCAAATAATTGTCTATAACCTTCCCAATTTTCTCGGGAAGAGTATGAGACATTGTTGCAATTAATTATCGCCCGATTTCTGACCTGAATTTGAATCGTTTGAGGTCGTTGAGGCTGTGTTTAAACCATCTGTCTGCGATATTGAAGACGCCGAACTTGATTCATTCTCTCCAGACACTGTGGACGACGCCGTTGAGGAATTAGAATCACCTCCTTCACACTCTACCTCCATCTCTTTATCCATTTCACTACGCGTGCGAGGACCAACCACTCCATAGCCCGTTGATTGGGGTGTCCCTGTTGCTACAATACCTTGCAACATTTGCCAACGCTGAACAGCTTCTTGTGTGTCGGTACCAAAATATCCCGTCACAAGACCTTGTGGATACACATTTCCGTCTTTACTTAAAAAAGACTGGAGCTTGGATACATCTTCTCCTGAAGAACCAATTTTAAGATTCCCGAGAATAGTTGAGCAACCACTTATAGACGGTATCGATCCTCCTTCGGAAAGAGGAGGTGGTACCACCGTTGTGGTGAGAGTTGTTGTCCCCTCAAGGACAGACTGTACATTTGCTATGGTTACTGGATCTGCACCAAACGCTTGTAAAAGATTTATTATTGCATTCACTTCAGTGGAAGTAAGTGTGGCCGCTTGCACAGATGATGCTGTACTAAGACTAAGAAGTAAAATGGCACAAGTTACTCCAACCACTCTCTGGATAAGACGTGAATTTTTAAATACGATCGTCTTCATGAAATGTTTTGCTATTTAATAATAAATACCCTCTAGTGGTAATGCCATTAAGCATACCATATACATAGACTATACGATCAACCTTATATCAGTCTTACAATTAAAGACCTTGTGTGGAAAGACTAACTCACCCTACTGCGCAAACATGTGGTATTTTTTGAAATAACGATACTCGTGCCAAGTAAGCCAGATAACCACAACATCAAGTACTGTAAGAAATACAAGGAAAATAGAGTGTGTGAATAGGTAACGATAAACTTGATACACAATAAACAACAAAAATACTATGATGGCTGATGGGTATGCCCAAAGCTTATCGCGCAAGAGACCTACGACCAGGATTAGTTTAATAACACCGTGACTAAAAAGATAAAGTGCAGCAAACCAGCCAGAGTGCGCAAGAAATGCGGGCAGTGTGTGTTGAAGATGCGTAGCAAGAAAGTCATGTGGATCCTCAATGAGTTCATTTTTTATAAGAACCATCGTGAGATTAGTTAATGTCCCGGTAAACAAAAGTGCGATACCGCCAAGAATCTCTAACACCCCGTCAAATGCCTTAAGTAAGACGCCCCAGACGAATATTTTATGGATGAATTTTTCTTTTTGTGTTTCTTGGGGCATAAAAGATATAGTTTCATTATAGCGACTTATTCTGTAAACCACACGTTCCAACCTTCGACAAGAGAACCTCGCAACAGGCCGACGAAAATTTGATTACCAATACTTACCAGGCTGGTGTGGTTACTCGCTACGCACCTCCCTGTCTTTGGTAGTAAAGAACTTTCACGAAGTCGGTGGCGAGGAAATAGACTAGTGTGAAAACTGCCATAAGAGCGATCGACATGGCGGAGAGCGGAACAAAGGAGAACCATGTTTGGAATACAGGCACGTAAATGATGGTTATCGAAAACACAAGTGCTGTAAGAAAAGAGATGTTCAAAAGGTTAGAGGGCATTTTTGTTTTCCAAAAATGGTCTCTATTTCTTATGGCATAGAAAATAACAAGGGCTTGAAGGGTAAAGAATGCATATAGACTCGTCTGCACGATTTTTTCCGTTTGTAGGTGGATTGTCATAAAATAAAATAATTCAAACAACGCCGTTGGTATACCTAGGACGAGTGCTAAGAAAATGAGATCCTTTGTATCTTGCTTCCCCGGCTTTATGATCTCCACGTCATCAACCGTATCCGAAGAGACGGTAATGAGTGGAATATCGCCAATGAGATTGTTGAGTAGTATTTGAACGGGGAGAAGTGGTAAATAAACAGACGAGAGATAAAGTACCGACAGGGAGATAAGCATGCCGAAATTATTAAGCATCGTGTATTTTATATATTTACTTATGTTCACAAAAATTGATCTGCCATATTTAATGCCGTTCACGATGACCTCAAGACTCTTATTCAGGAGCACAATATCGGCACTTTCTTTTGCGACATCAGTCGCGGTATTAACAACAATAGCGACATCCGCTAATTTCAATGCTGGGGCGTCATTGATTCCATCGCCTTGATAAGCAACCACGTATTCTTTTTTCAAAATACTAATGATGTTGAACTTTTGTATCGGCGATACCCGGGCGAAAACATTTAGATTAAGAACCGTCGTTCTGAGTTCTTCGGAGGATAACCGGTCGAGTTCCTCTCCCGTATAGACATGATCGTCTTCCCGAATAAGCCCGATCTGTTTGCCGATATATTCAGCGACTTCCCTACTATCACCTGTAAGCATCTTTATCTTGATACCCAGCCTCTCAGCATGTCGTATGACGGACTTGGAACCCGGTCGAAGCGGATCTTCAAAACTGACGTAGCCCAAGAAGTGCAACTCTCGTTCATCCTTTAGAACATCGATATCGTCAGCACGATGAATCTCTTTGTACGCTAAGGCAAGGTGATGGAGACCATTTCTACCTTCCTCTATAAGGGTATGAGAATACTCAGACTTCCCGCCAGAAATCGAAAGGTTCATTAATACCTCAGGTGCCCCCGCAACAACTAACCATTGTTTGTGATCAAGGCTGTCTTCAAGAATAACCCTGCTTCTGCGGGCAGCAGGGTCGAATGGGATTTCTTTGATGATAAAAAGTTCCTTTGCTTTTTTACGAATATGCTCTGGCGTGTAACTCAAGAAAGCGTCATCGTATGAATTTTGACATCTATGTTTCTTGCCCTTGAGGGGAATTATGGTTGCGTACATCAACTTCTGGAAGAGATCATCATTGCTCGAGGTAATTGATCGAATGGTCATCTTATTTTCGGTAAGTGTCCCCGTCTTGTCGGTACACAAAAGATTAACGTTGCCGAGGTCTTCCAAGGAAGAAAGTCGCCTTACCACCACGTGCTTTTTTGCGAGTTTCATTGCACCATTTGCGAGTGTAACTGTGGTTATGACTGGCAATACCTCAGGCACGGTTGAGACTGCGAGCGCAATGGTGAATAAGAGTAGACTGGTAATGTTCGCGTTTGGATTGAGAAGAAACTTGACGGCGAAAACAAGAATTACACCAACTAGCACGACCCTTATAAGTAACGTACTGAGCGAGCGCAGGGATTTTTCATACTGAGTTTGCCTCTTGGTTTCTGTTGATAGTTTTGCGATTTTCCCCAGTTCTGTGTTACTTCCGGTTGCATACACTACGCCCGTACCACTTCCCCTCTCAATAATGCTCCCCGTAAAAAGAAGTGTTTCCGTCGTTGCGTCTGACGCACTTGATACGCGCTTTATAACCGGAGTTGATTCTCCGGTCAGCTGCGATTCATTGACCTGTAGATAATCAACCTCGAGTAACCGCACATCTGCCGGAACGATATCTCCCTCGCGTACCGTGAGTATGTCGCCAGGAACTATTTTAGACTCATCGAGAAGCACCTCATCATTGTCGCGCCTTAACCTGACTTGCCTGGTAACAAGCCGCGAGAGTTTCTCAATTATTTTTTCTGACCTGTATTCTTGATAGAAACCGAGTGACGTGTTGATCAGCAAAATCACCAGAATGACAGTGCCGTCGGTATAGTCATTAATAACGTAAGAGATCAAACTTGCCGCGGCAAGCAGATAGACTAGGGAGCTTTTGAGTTGACGCGTAAATATGGTAAGTGCATTGGCAGTCTTCTTGCCTACCCTATTCGATCCATGTTCGGAGAAACGTCTTTCCGCCTCTTTTTGGTCAAGCCCGTGAAGTGATGTCTGAAGATGACCGATAAGTTCGGACTGGTTCAATTTTAATGCTAAATCTTTATTCATGTCCACCAATGAATGATGGTTTCATTATACCCGTTAAAATCGATCTTCGAAGTACAGCCCTTCCATTTTATACGAATATGTATTTGTGAGTGGGAATTACTTCAACGCGAGTCCGCTATTTTTTTCAACAATCGCTGCGAGCTCAGCTTGCGTCTTTGGGATTTGATTGAAATTAACATGCCCAACCACACGAATAGTAACCCCCTTACAAAGACCAAGCACTACTGCAGCATTCACAACCCGCCCACCGGAGGAAACGTAATTAGTCTTCGTATCAAGTAATACGTCAATGCGATTGGTATAGCGTACGTTCATCGTATCTTCGATAACACGATAACCAATATGTGGCGCAACGACATTGTAACCACAGGTATCATTTGACGTTATGTTTGATCCGTCGAGTTCAATAATGGTACCAAACGGCAGTTTAGCACCAAGGTCCTGCGAACGTGCTGCGATTACTTCAGGATTCGAATATGCTCCAGAAGCGGTCACCAGGGGGTGATCGCTCGTCTGATCTGGCACAGCGTTATAAGCCGTGAGCGTCACAGTATAGTGCGGCCTCACTGATGCCACTGGTTTAATAACAGGTTGTGTGGCAGTAGCGGTACCGAATAAAAGCAAAAAGCCCGTAAGGGCTCCTAATATAGGCATGGTTTTAAATCATCGAAACAGTCAACAACTGCCTCGTTATTTGCATGTTAGCATATTGACATCGTGGTGTCAACATGCCGTAACCTGAATTCAGTCTTCAGTCGCACTACTTCAGTTTTCTAAACGGACTTAGGAAACCGTGCTACTTTCTTAGTCTCGTATTCAAAACACACTTTACACGGACAAGTTCTTCGTCTGACGCTTTCCTAAAGGTGATACTTTTCGGGAACATAGTCTCATGAGAGGAACCGATTTCAGAGAGGTACCGGGGGCGGAGATCACCCGAGTGGAGCATGCTTTGAACAGCAGGCCGAGGAAGCGTCTCGGCTATGCGACGCCTTTAGAAATTTCGGGTGTTGCACTTCAGTGTTGAATTCAGGGGAGCGCCACTTGACAGATTTGTATAGTGTGTGCTATGCTTTTTCAGGAAAGTGTGGCTCTTTTATACCATCTACTTACACGGTTTGCCGTAGCAGAGAGCGGCTCATTTTGGGCCTCTCCCTGCTACGGCAAACACGCCAGAAGCCCCTCAACTCGCGGGAAGCGAGAGGAACCGATGGGCAACCAGCCCAAAGGAGAGAGAAATGAAATACGGCGAGATCAATCTGGGTCAGGTGGAAGCTATCATCAACAAGCTCGGCGGTGAGCAGGACGCTCTGCGCTTCCTGCGCGGCGAACTGGTCGTCTCGACGGCCAAACCCATCGAGATGCCCGTCTGGAAGACGGTGAAGCTAGGCACCTGCAAGACACCCAGAGCGTACCGCAAGGCGCTCAAGAAGGCGGGCAGGTGTATCGGCGACACCCTCTCGGCAGGATTACCTGCTCGAAGGAAGAAATCGATCTCGACCTCGTCGTACTCTCGGTTGCTGACCTCGGCTTCAAGAGCGGTGCCCGCTATGCGGACATCTGCGCGAAAGCGGTTGAGCTGGGCCTCGAGCTTTGCCCCGCCGAAGTCGGCCCCGCGCTGCGCTTGCAGTACGGCGACCAGCCGAGCGGCGAATGGCTCCGTATCGCAATGGAAGCCATCACTAACCGCGGCGGCGGCCGCTTCGTCTTCAGCGTCTTTCGCGTTGCTCATGACTTGTGTCTCAACCACGTCTACGGCCATTCTGACTACGTCTGGCATGCTGGCGACCGCTTCGTCTTCGGTCGTCGCAAGTAGCACTCTGGGCTCTGTCCTTTTGGTTTTTTAGATCTTTTGGACTTTGTCCTTCGCCCCCGCATTCCGATGCGGGGGCTCGTTTTTTATTTTTTGATACACTGAAAGGCGGCAGTAGGTGAATACGTGGGCGATTACGGTTTCCCGCTACCGAACCCAGTATCCATACGTCGAGAGCGTTCCCGATTACGGTTTGGAACGGAGTGGCGTATGTGGCTGTAAAAAGCTGATGATACTCGGGTCGCAGGCGAAGCTTGAAAACGACAATAAGGCGGTGAACGTAAAGCGTGGACTACGCACCCGCTGCGAGATGGGCTGGCGCCCAGGCCCTGCCCGGACCGGCTATCTCAATGAAAAACATGTCGACAAGAAATGCCAGATGCGCATCGATCCGAAGCGTGCGTCGGTCATCAAGCAGATGTACGAAAAGGTCGCGTACGAACAGTGGAGCGGGCGGCAAGTATACCGGTGGCTACGCCAGATCGACTTTAAGACTCAGTATGGGAAGCCGCTGGTACTCGCCAATGTCTACCTTATCCTTCGTAACCCCTTCTACTACGGCGAGTTCGAGTATCCGGTCGGGAGCGGCCAATGGTATACCGGCAAACATACGCCCATCATCGACAAACAGCTGTATGAAAAAGTGCAGCTAACACTCAATGAGAATTTCATACCTAAAACTGAGAGCAAGGAGTTCGCTTTCACCAAGCTCATACGGTGCGGTTACTGCGGATCGGGTATATCAGCGGACGAAAAATTCAAGAAACTTAAGAATGGTGGTGTAAACCGGCACGTGTACTACTTCTGCACTAAGGCTCGAAACATCGACTGCAAAAACCCGTACATTAATGAGCAAAGTCTGATTGATGAGTTAATTGGACTGATGGATACAGTCGACCTAGATGAACTAGGTATACGAACGCGGATAGAGGACGAGATAAAACGCTTCAACAAATTTAGATCGGGTGTGCTTGGGCACAAGCAAGACAAGATAGAAATCGACGTAGATGTGCGGAATTACACAAAGTACCTTCTGCAAGAAGGAACTCTCGTGGAGAAAAGGGAGTTGCTCGGCTGCCTCCAAAGTAAACTAGTCCTCCGAGAGAAGAGAATCACTTTAGAGTGACTCGGTCTTCTAACTGTAGGGCATTAAACTCGTCCCTCAACGAAACAACCGCATCTGCAAGTTCTTGATGAACATTCTGACCGCTCAGAAAACGCATTTCGTCGATATATCGCGTACTTAGACGGAAATGAAAGATGAGGGCAAAAGTGATCGCTTGGCGCATGTAAAATGCAGATGCAACTCGAGTTTCCTCTGAACCCATGAGATTCCTTACCACTACTGGGCTCACATGATTTAACCGGCTGCCCCAGATATACGCCTCTCCAATTCTAGAGAAGTCAAAATCTTTAAATTGATCAGCGGTATGTAGCTGCTTCAGCATTTGGTCTACCGACAATCCGGCCCAGCTTTTTCGTTCTCGGACTTCTTTCTTCAATGAGACATACTCCTTCTCATAATCTTCGGCACCCGATTTAAGCGTTTCGTCGTCTTGCTGTATTACGTCCTGACCAATTGACTTCAAGAACTCCAGGGACCTATGTAATTCAACAGCCATGAACTGCTGAAACTGCTGTGCCTTCTCGTCCTTACCCTTCCAAATCATGTATTCGACACTGATCCCGTATTCCATAATCTTGCGAGCAAGATCCAAGGCGCTGGCTCCCGACTCTTCGTTTTGTGATAAGTAATAGATATCCCTCAGTGTAGAAAACGAAACTCGGTAGATACCGAGAAGCACATTTAAAAACGTGGAATGATTCTCGGTGCCCATCTCAGCGAGAGGAGTGGTTGCCTTAAGGGTTCGCTCGAGTAGGCCACGCAGCTTTTGATCCATTGAGATAATTCTAACAAAGATCGCCGACACAAGATCGGCGATCTTTGTTCTGGATACAGGGGGCTCACCGGGCATACAATTTCCGGAATGAGGCATATGCGTCTCAGTCACTTGACTTGTAATGTGTTGGCTGGGGCATTAATACTCGAACGCATCTCAGTCGCACTAGACCCGTCCCAAAATATCCTTCTCAGTCGCCCTAGAATCGTAGGTACCCTTGACACTTGACTTGTAATGTGTTGGCTGCCAGACTTGGATTCGAACCAAGATACTCAGATTCAGAGTCTGAGGTCCTACCATTAGACGATCTGGCAATCTTTCGCGCGACGTTACGCACGACTTAACTGCACAATACTCGAAAAGTATCACTTATTCAACCGGAATATCTTCTTTTTCAGACTTCTATGCGAGAAAAGAAATATGAACCCAGCATAAGGAAAATAGTGGTAACAGCGACAAGGACTCCAATGTCGAGTGCGATCGGAAAAGTCGCGGATCCAATAAAGAAATAACGCAGTGCGTCAACACCATAGGTGAGTGGGTCGAAACGTGCAACGAGAAGAAGTGCGGGTGGGATATTATTTAGAGGGAATAGGGCGCCAGAGAGAAAGAAAAGCGGCATCACGAGGAAGTTCATGATGAGCTGAAATCCTTGCATATCCTTCAATTGGGAAGCGACCATGATACCAAGTGAGCTAAAGAGAAGCGCGATGAGGAACATGACGACAAGCGACAACAGAACACCAAATAATGAAACGGGTCGGAAACCGGCAATTACAGCAATAAGAAGCACGAGGATCCCTTGTGTGCCCGAAGCCGTGGCACCACCAAGCGTCCTACCGAACATAATTGAGAGCCTGGAAACTGGCGCGACCATTGTTTCCTTAAGAAATCCAAATTGCCGATCCCAGATGACCTGCATGCCGTTGAAAATGGCGGTAAAGATAATTGACATACCAATGATACCCGGTGCGATGAACTGGAAATAATCTCCCTGCCCTGCTTTCGCGAACACTGGCCCGAGCCCGTAACCGAGTGCGATAAGGAATAAGACCGGCTGACCCAAGGCGCCAGCAATACGGCTCTTGGAGCGAATAAATCGCTTCACCTCCCGAAACCACATGATGTAGATAGCCTGCATAGATATATTACGAGCGGCGCCCGGAACCGCGCCACATTCGACCATGCATCATGCGCATCCGATCGAGAGAACTACCCGCCTCATCCCGAATGGCGTTCCCTGTAAGCGCAAGAAATGCGTCCTCAAGTGATTTGGTGCCCGTTTGTTTCTTCAATTCATCGCTATTTCCTTGCGCAATGATAAGTCCATGATCGATGATAGCGATAGTCTTCGCCACACGATCGGCTTCTTCCATATAATGCGTTGTAAAGAAGACGGTAATGCCTTCATCGGCATTCAATTTCTGTACATAACTCCAGAGATGATTACGTGTCTGGGGGTCGAGACCGAGTGTCGGCTCATCGAGAAAGATGATCTTCGGGTGATGCAGAAGTCCGCGCGCAATCTCTAGACGCCGTTTCATTCCGCCAGAAAAATCACGAACGAAATCATTGCGACGATCTGAGAGCTCGACGAGTGTGAGCATCTCGTCGATGCGTTTTGTGAGTGTATCTTGTGGCACCCGATATAGAACGCCATGCAATTCAAGATTCTCGAACGCAGTAAGATCGTCGTCAAGTGACGGATCTTGGAAAACAATACCGAAAGATTTCCGAGTTAGATCAGAATCAGTAACTGGATCGTAACCATTAATACGTATGGTCCCTGATGTCGGGCGTAGCAAAGTCGTAAGCATCTTGATTGTCGTAGATTTTCCGGCACCGTTAGGGCCAAGGAATGCAAAAATCCCACCGTCTTCAACCGAAAACGAGATTCCTTTCACTGCCACAAATTCTCCGAATTTTTTTGTGAGATCACGTACCTCAATGATGTTTCCCATGTTACTTCTCACTATAACATAGCTTCGTTTATCGCAGAAAATTGCGGTTATTCTCGATCTATTTTCTCTTTTTGCGCAAGATAGCTGCACGCAGAAATTCGGTAAAGAGTGGGTGCGGAGTTAAAGGACGCGCCTGAAGTTCAGGGTGGAATTGCGTGCCGAGCATGAAGGGATGCGTAGTGCGCGGAAGTTCCGCTATCTCCATCAGCACGCCATCGGGACTCGTGCCGGAAAAAATGAGCCCGGCTGACTCGATCTGCTTCACATACGCCGGATTTATTTCGTAACGATGACGGTGACGCTCCTCTATTAATTCTTTCTTGTACGCCGCACGAGCCAGGGTCCCCTTCTTCAGATATGCCGGATACACGCCAAGCCGCATCGTGCCACCATACTTATTATCAGCGAGATGCTTTTTTTGCTCGAGCATTACGTCAACGACTGGGTGTGTAGTGCTTTTTTTTATTTCAGTCGTATTCGCGTCTGAGAGGCCGAGTACATGGCGAGCGTATTCAATCACCATGAGCTGCATACCGTAACAAAGGCCGAAATATGGAATCTTTTTCTCACGTGCGAATCGTATCGCCTGTATCTTCCCTTCGATACCACTTTCGCCGAAACCCCCGGGAACTATGATGCCATCATAGCCCTCAAGTATCGCAGTAGCTTTCGCGCCTCCCTTCTCTAAATTTTTAGAATTCACCCAAGTAATCTGCGCAAAGTGACCGAGTTTTGCGGCAGAGAACTTTATCGCCTCGATAACCGAAAGATACGCGTCGGAAAGCACGAAGTCGCCCGTATCAAAATATTTTCCGACAATCGCGATACTGATCTTCGGTGCCTTCACATTCGCCGTTGCGAATGCAAACTTCCTCCACGCAGTAAGCGAGGCCTTTTTTTTCTCGGGCAAATGGAGCGCATCAAGCATCGCATCATCGAGTTTATCTTTTTCGAAGTTGAGCGGTGCTTCATAAATGCTACTGATATCCGGCGCAGCGATGATGTGATCCTTGCGCATATTACACCAAATCGCGAGTTTCTCTTTACGTTTCTCGTCGATGGGTTCCTTTGAACGCGCGATGATAAAGTCTGGCTGCACACCATAACTATTCAGATCGCGCACTGCGGTCTGAGTAGGCTTTGTCTTCATCTCACCGAGAGTGCCAGGTGTCGGCAAGTATGACACCATCACATAGAGTACGTCTTCCGGATGTTTCATTTTCAATACGCGTGCCGCCTCGATGAAAAGTGCATTTTGAAAATCACCTATTGTGCCGCCGATTTCGATAACTGAGACACGACTACCGTTATAGGCAGCCGCGGCTTCGATACGCCGAAGGATCTCATCGCGCACGTGTGGAATGGTTTCGACACACTTTCCACCGTACTCAAGCGCACGTTCCCGTGTAATAACTGACTGATACACCATACCGCTCGTCATATAATCTTCGTTGGCAAGATCACGTCCGAGAAAACGCTCGTAATTCCCCATATCCTGGTCAGTTTCAAGTCCACTTCGTAAAACAAACACTTCGCCATGCTCGGTCGGGTTCATGGTACCCGCATCAACATTCAGGTACGGATCAATTTTTACGAGATTCACAGGATATCCTTTTTGTTGAAGCAGAAGACCGATGGAACTCGTGACAACACCTTTCCCAACACCACTCATCACACCGCCTAGGACGAATATATATTTATGTTCTTCTTTCGCCATATAAAAACTAAACTATGCTTTCAGATACCTATGGATAGCCAGCACCGAGGCGATCGCCCCGAGTGCGATGCCAGAACCCATGAGAATGAGGAATATGAGAACAAAATTGCTACTGTAGTACGAAGCGACATTGAAACCGCCAAACCACCCGATGGTTTTCGTTTCCACGTACCAAGTTGCCGGCCAAAGAATGAGTAGCACAAGAGCTGCCGCGATAATACCCGCGATAATACCCGTAACAACAAACGGCCCCTGAATGTACGCGTTGCTGGCACCCACAAGCCGCATCACTGCAATCTCATCTTTTGCTGTATAGATTGCAAGACGAATGGTTGCAAAAGCAATAAGGATCGACGCGATTGCGAAGAGAATGACAATCGCAAAACCAATATTGCGCATTGCCTGTGTTGCAAGTGTAAGACGATCGATGGCGCTCTTATTTTGCGCATAATTAATACGATCGATTATTGACGTACCTCCTGCGGAAAGTGCAGGAGAGGCTTCAAGAAAATTCACGATGCTTCCATATTCAGAAGGATCCTTCGCATGCACGGAAAGTGAAGCGTCAAGCGGGTTGCCGCCAAGTTCGTCAAGAGCTTGCAGGGTAAGCTCGTCATTTGCATGTCGTGCACGAAAAGCCGTAAGCGCGTCAGCAGCCGAGGTGTACGTTACGCTTTCCACTTGCGGCAAACTCTCAATTTGATTCTTCACCGCAAGAATATCTGCTTCACTCGCGGTAGTGACAAAATATACGGAAACATCGATTTTGTTTGTGATGGTGTTTAACGTGAAAGAAAGAAGTGCGGAAAGAAAAATCATTGAACCAATGAGTGTGAGCGTGACCGTCATAATGAGTACGGTCGCCACCGAGACTGCATCACCGCGCACGAAATTTTTTGCACCGGCAATAAGGACTCGTTTGATGGTCGTCCATTTCATATGGAAATCAGTATACCAGCCGCTCTCATAAAACGAATTTCCCCTCCGTATCATCACGCACGAGCTTCCCGCGATCGATAGTGATTACACGTTTCCCGACAGCATCAACTACGCCTTTATTGTGCGTCGTGATGATGATGGTTGTACCAAGTTCGTTTATTTTCTTGAGTATTTCGACGACTTCATATGTATTGATTGGATCAAGATTGCCTGTCGGCTCGTCGGCGATGATAATATCTGGCTGATTAATGATCGCACGCCCGATGGCAATGCGTTGTTTTTCACCGCCCGAAAGCTGGTCTGGGAAACGAGAAGCTTTATCGGCTAGATTTACTAATTCAAGGATATAAGGTACATCACTCGCAATCTCACTATCAGTACGACCTGCGGCCTCCATGGCAAAAGCTATATTTTCATAGGCAGTTTTATTTGGAATGAGACGAAAATCCTGAAACACCATGCCAATTTTGCGACGATAATGATGTAATGCCGAACTCGGCAATTCATTGACATCGACCGATTCAAAAAAAACAACCCCGTCAGAGGGACGCTCCTCAGCGAGAAGAAGTTTTAGAAGTGTTGTTTTACCCGCACCAGAATGACCAACGATAGACACGAATTCCTTTGGGGCGACAGAGAGCGTGACTTCTTCTAGTGCCGTTGTGTCGCCGTATCGTTTCGTAACCTTGTCAAAATAAATCATGCAATCTTTACATTCTACCCCCTTACCTCCCGCCTCGTCCAGAAAAGCTACCTGTCGATCCTCTATCGCGAGGTGGGGATAAGATTATTCTTGTTTTGGCGTTCCATACTGTTTCATGTATTTCGACGATATTTTCAAACGTACCAAATCCTATCCGCACTCGCTGTTTGTTCACATTTATTTCATATTCAATTAGAAGTAGTTCATGTTCTCCATAAACTTATACCTCCACCGCGGTGGCGGCATCTATAAAATCATCAAGATCGCCTTCGAACACTTTGTCGGGATTTGAGGATTCGAAATCGGTACGGTGATCTTTAACCATTTTATATGGATGGAGTACGTATGAGCGAATCTGACTACCCCATTCGTTCGCGGTTGTCGCGGCGATGGAGCGTCCTTTGACAGCAGCCTGGCGCTCGGCTTCCTCTTTTGCGAATATTTTTGCCTTCAGGAGTTCGAGCGCCTTCTCGCGATTGGCCGCCTGGCTGCGCTCGCTTGAAATATGCACTGAGAGATTCGTAGGCTTGTGCAGAATGCGCACTGCTGTCTCGCGCTTGTTCACGTTCTGCCCGCCCGCGCCTCCGCTCTTGGCGAATTGAATCTCGATATCATCCGACTTGAGCTCCACTTTATCGTTCGCAACGAGGGTTGGCAGCACTTCAACTAGCGCGAAAGAAGTCTGTCGCTTCGCATTTGCATTGAAAGGTGACTGGCGCACAAGGCGATGCACGCCCGCTTCGTGCTTTAGTCGCCCATATGCACCCACTCCGGAAATCTCGAGCATGAGATTGCGGTACCCGCCATGATCGTTCTCATTTGCATGGAGCTCGTGCACGCGCCATCCTTTCTTCGCCGCGTAGCCCTCGTACATCCGACGCAGCATGCGCGCGAAATCCTCAGCATCGTCACCGCCCGCGCCTGCAAGGATGGCAAGTGTCGCATTGCCAGAATCATGAGAATCTCCTGAAGCGCCTTCTTTGAGAATCTGATACTCACGCACCGCTCGTTGCGCAGAATCTTTATCTATCCAAAAATCAGACGATGCCATCATCGCCTCGAGTTCTCGCAAACGCTCCTCGCGATGCTCGCTCATCGCACGAGTATACCAGGGTACCGGAGCCGGGGGCCAGGATTGAACTGGCGACCTAGGGTTTACGATACCCTCGCTCTACCAACTGAGCTACCCCGGCAAACAATGTTCAAGAAATATATCACACGTATGTATAAAACAAAAAATCCTTGCGTTATAAAACCCGCAAGGACTTAAAGAGAGATATCCTCTCAAAGAGGACGCTTCAGGATTCTAATAAAATCAATTCCGTTGAACGCAACGCCTATCGGGTAACAACAGATATGAAGCCCTGTTGTCCCCGCATGATGACCAACGCTGACAGGCGCCCTAGACGACGTACGGCTAGCACTTATTGCCATAGCGCCGTGGAGGAGACGAATATTACGGAGAAGGATATATATTCCCGTATACCAGGAAATCTCTGCCGCGTTTGGTACCTCGGCAGTTGAGAGACACTTCCGCTGACCTTGGCATTCTGTTCTAAGGGCAATCCATCCCGGCCCCACCTTTTCTTCATGAGCGAAACGTTCCTTGGGTTCTGCAAACCAACCGCCTATTGAATGGAAGCATCTCGGCAGATGGTTGCGAACTTCAAGAAGCGACATCGGACGTGAGGGACCCGGAATGAGTGGCCAGTTAGATTTGGCTACCCTTTTCAGTTTTGCCTTACTGGGTAGCGTCTCCAGAAGAAATCGGAGCTGCTCCTCGTCATAGAAGAAACTGAATCCGTTTGGTGGGGCGAGGCTAGTCACCTCGTTTGGCAAGATGAACTTCCTCCTCCTAAGAATGGACAGAGCCAATTTGAGGTTATCCAGTATTGCTGTGTTACGCTCCGAAGATAGAGCCGTTTCCAAAGCACGCATTATTAATCCTCCGGGTGAGAGTGTCTCAGTGTGCGACATAAGGAAGACGGTAAATCGTAAAAACCCATTCCAATTGGGTGCTTCAAGGAACTAACAGCTTGCCATCCTAGTATACTTATTGCATAAAGTCAATCGCTTGTATTCTGAGTTTAAGAATTAATTGCAATATTCATTCGAGTAATCTGAACAGATATGAGAAACAGGCACAAGGGAGCGAAACTCAAGCCGCGCCAAAATTGGAAAAATGGAAACCTGTTTGATTCTGGAGCCGAGAGTCGGGATTGAACCGACGACCTGCGCCTTACCATGGCGCTGCTCTACCAACTGAGCTATCTCGGCTTATTACACACCAACGCATACTAGCCGAGTTTCCCCACACTTTCAATTTATTTGTATGAAAGCATTGTATACTTGTGACATGGAAAATCTCGCGCACTACGAGAAAGAAAATCGCCCCTGGGGTAACTTCGAACGCTTCACGCTCAATGAAAAGACGACCGTCAAGATAATAACCGTCAATGCGGGCGAATCTATCAGTCTTCAAACCCACGGTCACCGCGATGAATTCTGGCGCGTCCTCAAGGGCTCTGGCATCATACACATCGGCGATAAAGAAAATCAGGCACACGAAGGTAGCGCTTTTTTCTGTCCTCGTCACACCGAACACCGTGTCACGGGCGGTCCGGAAGGAACGATTTTTCTCGAGATAGCCTTCGGTGATTTCGACGAGAACGACATTACGCGTCTTGAAGACCGCTACGGCCGCACATAAATTCGAACACCTTTTACTAGTACCTGAATTTTGGTATCCCAGTGATCGTACTAAGTAACCGATAACGTCTTATCATTTTACAATGCGCGACCTAGTAGACGACATAAGAACTGGATTTGAGACGAGAAACGATGCGACGGTGCATATTCCGACCTTCGGATATGCTACTTCTCGGGAGCGATGAGGGTACGAAGTCCTGCTTTATACACTTCACGTTTTACTAATTCACGCACGTACTTCTCTTGAGTGTGACTGGCATCACCCGTCGTTTGTCCTTTTATCATATTGTCGGAAACATATAGTAGAGCTGTGCTTGGCACATGAAAGTGGTTCGACACAGAAAATACTGTTGCTGTCTCCATTTCAACGCCGTAAAATCCATTCTTCGACCACGACTGAACATCGTCCCAAGTCTCTCCCATCATTGCTTGGTTGGTGATTACGGGTCCATTCCAGATTTTATGGTCGCCTTGTATGTTCGACTCTATCAATTTAGAAAGCGTACTATCTGGATAATGTCTGAAATCAATTGCATCTGGTTCATACACTCTTGTGGTACTTTCATTTCCGTAACTCCATAAAGGAATGACGAGGTTTAGGGAGTTCATTTCGCTGTAGAGTCCGCCACAACTACCAATGTGTATATTTCTTTTTGAACCAAACAAAGATGCTAGGTGTACATATTCTGATAATTGAGCACCGCCATACATGACTGACATCCAGTAGATATTGTTACTAATCGTTAGTTCAAGAACGTGGGACAGAAAACCCTCTAGTTTCCGCGAAGTGAACACTATGCCCAACTCATTCAGCGTTTCCTCAATGTTAGTAAAGTGTTTCGCTTCATCCCAAGCACCATAAGATATAAAGCCCTCGACAGAATAATCGAGAGAAATGTTGAGAAACTTCTTGAACTCTTCCGCAGTAAATGACTTGTACATGCTAAGAGAATACCATTCAGTTCAATGGTCCTATAGTCCGCACCACACGAGCTTGTATTTACCTTATTGATTTTCGATGCGCGACCTAGTAGACGACATAAGAACTGGATTTGAGACGAGAAACGATGCGACGGTGCATATTCCGACCTTCGGATATGCTACTTCTCGGGAGTTGTCTCAATAAAGTTATTTACCCCACACCGTTCTGCACTATATCTTCTGGTCAATATAGTTCTCTGGATTTTCTCTTTGGTCCACCTTCAGAAGAAGGTCAAAGAATCCGATGAAATTGTGAGTGGCTTCCCATGCTTCTTGGTCAGAATACTCAACCCCATATTCCCTCTTGAACATCCGCTTGAAGTTCTCGACAGTCTCGGGAGTTATGTGGACCATGCTTATAGTTCATCTTTCAGCTCAACAGCTTCCTCGGCATCAAGCCCCTCCTCATCCATAATCTCTTTCACATGGATTGCTCCCTCGGCATCCAAACCATAATCTTCCATCAGTCCATGAAGTGCCTCTAGGTCGTCAGGGTCCATATCGCTAGCCATGTAGCCGCACAACTTCATCGAAGCTCTTTGCTTTGTTTTCAGTCCACGCATCCTCTTTAATGTAGAGAGCCTTGTAGGAGACTCGACTTTGCCTTGCGTTCACGTCTTCGCACCATTTCTGCAATCTCTCAAACTTGATTTTGTCATCCTCTTCCTCTCGTCCCTTGGTTTCGATTATATACACCTGCTTATCATCCACCTTCACAAAGAAATCTGGATAGTACGTAGCAATAAATCCCTCGGAGTTCTTGTATTCGATACGCAGAGCATTTGCCTCCTTGTTTTGAAAGTTCTTGGCGAATGAGATTACGTCATCACATTTCTCAAGAAAAGCGGCAAACTTTAGCTCAAAATTACTGTCACCAACAATCCTATTGAAAACAGATTTCTGAGGAATGAGGAATGATTTGTCACTTACAACAAATGGTCTTGCTTTACTTACTTTAATATAATTCTTGATTTCAGTGTCGCCCCTGTCTTGGACCGTAAGTTCATTGATAGACTTTTTGAACACGTCCTTTATAAGCTTTATGTACTCGACTTCAGATAGGTTGCGGAGGACATTGAGGTCAGTCAGTTCGATTTTATTTTCAAACATATAGTTCTCAACAAAATCCTTCACCTTACCAAAAAGGATGTCGTAACAACCAAACAAACGCATCTCACGCATTATTGCTTGCGCAAAGAAACCAATGACGCTTTGATAATTCGGTTCAATATCACCACTCAAAATCGTGGTGTGATGAACCACTTCGGCGACGACATCTCTAAAGACAATCTCTCGCTTCTCTTGTTCGGAGAATGTCTTTATCTTCACTTTTTTATTACCGAAACTCGACACGTCCAAGTTAGCGAGATTTTTGTATTCTCGCTGTATTCGGGCGGTCATTACGGGTATTTCAATATCGAGCTTCTCAATGTCTTTCTTTTCGTTTTCTTTATCAACCTCAATGACCATCGGAGAGACTGGTTTTGAACCAGAGCCCATCAGTCGCTTTTCTAGGAGTACACCCTCGCCTTTGATACTTTCAACGAAATCCATGAAAGCAGGAGTACCGATAACGCTCACATACTCATCAATATCGTCCCTTCCAAAGTACATTCTTCGCAGACCTCTACCAAGCGTCTGTTCAGGAAGGATTTTACTATCGGAAGCATACGGTCGCAGACCCACAATGGTGGTCACATTTTTTACATCCCAGCCCTCCTTGAGCATCATTACTGACACGATAGCTTTATATGGACTTCCCAAACTATCAATCTCGTTTGCCTGTTTTCGTAGCCGTTCAAGTTCTTCTTTCTTCTTACCTGCAACGCTTTCCGAGATTTCTCCACTTTGATTTGTATGGATAGTCAAAACCGCGCCCCTTAGCTCTGGATAATTTGTTTCAAGATACTCTGCAACATCGTCACAATTCTTTGTGTCGTCGGTCATCACAAAAAGAAGTGACTTCTTCCCAGTCGGCTCAAGTTGGCGGTACGTCTTTCTCCACTCTTCAACCCCAAGATGAATATGGTCTCTCCATTTTTCGGTAAACACGACACTTTGACCTTCTTTCAACTTTCCTCTACTCGCCTCATCAGGCACAACAGGTTGCTTTACCACTCGTTGATGAATTGCTTCAACCAGAGGATAGTCAGAGATTGTTTGTACGAAAATTGCTCCCTTGTTGTTTTTGGGAGTTGCCGTCACATCTAACTGAAGCGATAAGCCGCCGCCTTTTTGCTTGAGCTTATTGTCTATGTCACGTATAGACTTGAGCCATGCGTTTTCTTCGTGAATGTGGTGCGCTTCGTCGTTGATGACGATAAGTTCATCTATATCGCGGACAATCATACCCAAATCTACAGTTGAGTCATTCGTCTTTGTTACTGGCTTATCACCAAGGAAGTATTCCGAGCTATCTTCATCGTCTGCATTGTAGTCCTTCACATCGCTTTCAAACACGCGATGAATGTTAGTGAGGAAGATATTTCCTGTATCAGAAAGGTTCTTTATTTCGTCTTGAAGATGGAGCGTGACTTGGAAATCGTCCTGCCAATTTTGACCCCTATAGCCGTTATCAGGAAGCACGGGGTCCGAGAAGAATATCCTGTTTCCTTCAAAGTCACTCTTGATGCGCTCAAACACGATGACGTTCGGAGTTATGAGTAGAAAGTTCTTCGCAAGATTTGAACCTTCTTCATAGAGTTTATGGAAATACGCCCACGCGACGACCAAGCTCATTACCTTGGTCTTGCCAGCTCCTGTTGCCATCTTGATAACAAGTCGGAGCCAGTCCTCGGTAAACATCTGGGGGCTTAGGACGCCCGTCGAGTTGTACCGTATCAAATCGTACTTATCCTTCACTTGAGCGACCTCGTAGAGCCATATAACGGTCTCCACAGCCTCTCTTTGAGCGAAGTAGTATCGGAAGTTATAGGAAGAGCCATCAGCGTTATAGAGCGTATGTCCCTCTTTGAACCACCATGTCAAAAGAGCCCTTGCGGTCTCGCTCGCTCCTTCATAGTTATTGTCGCGCCAAGCCTTCACTTGTCTGCGAAGTTCCGCGACGAGGGGCGGTATGAGTTTCTCAAACCCCTTTTCTCGCAAATCTTCATCCGCAGGAAACCACCTTATTTCAGGGTTGAGGATTGCGTATGGGTCCTTCGGGAAGTCTTTATGGAGTGCCATATTAGAGTTTTACGTTGATTACTCTCGTGGTGTCGTTACCGAAAATATCCACGACCTTTACCGCAACCTTATAGTCTCCCTTAGGAAGCTCTTTTGGAGTAGACGTGAGTTCAAGATTTCTATTCTTCTTCGTTCTGAAGCTCTGCCACTCGTTATCGAAGATATAGTCCCCAGTCCAGACTTCCTTCTCCTCATCACCCTCCATAACTTTGATGATTTCTTTTCGGTCTGCAAAATCGTAGTCAACCGCCCAGTAGTCAATCCAGTCACTCCACTTCTTGGTGAGGACCTCACGAGATACAAGTCCCGTATCTTTGTCTTTCGTGACTTTGATTACTTGTCCGCTCTCAATGATTATTTTCGACCTGCCAGCTTTCAACTCTTCATCAATGGCGTCATTGTCTTGGTTATAGAACACAGAGAAGTCGGCCAGTTCAATAGAGAGTTCCTTCACATTACTCCTACCCGTAACTATCGGCTTTGCATCAATATAGGCGACATCGTAGAAGTTCACGTGCCCGCGCTCGACGGCTCGTTTATCAAAGACTTCACGAGGAATGATTTTGAAAGCGACATCAATACCTTCGTCAGCGTACTCACCGAAGTTCATCCCCATTTCGTAGTCGAAGCCGAGCACGTCTATCTTAG